>JABGWC010000217.1 GCA_018645765.1 Gammaproteobacteria bacterium
ATGATCGAGACCCAGCGGGCTTACGAGATCAATAGCCGGGCCATCTCAACCAGCGATCAGATGCTGCAGTTCATCACGAACAACACGTAAACGCTGGAATCGGGAACCCATTATGAATCACCTATTTTGTTTAATATTGGTTGTCGCGGCCCTGACGGGTTGCGCTGGGCATCCTGCGCGCGAGCATCCGCGTTATGCGCCCACAATTGTGCCAGCGGTGGCTAATGAAAGCCCTGCTACTCGGGGCAGTTCGCTGTACTCAACGGCCACAGAAGTCATGTTGTTTGAAGATGTCAAAGCATCTCGGGTGGGCGATATTGTGAGCGTACTGCTTGCCGAGCGAACCAACGCCTCTAAAAGCAATGACTCGAGCGTGACGAAATCCAATGAGGCCACTATCGGTAACCCAATATTGGGCGGCGAGCAGCGCGACGTATTGGGCTCATTTCGGGGTTGGGATTTCAACTTAGGCTTTGGGTTAGAAAGCGACCAAGCCTTCTCCGGCGCGGGCGCCAGCAACCAAAGCAATCAGTTGAGCGGCACCATCGCGGTGACCGTGATTGAAGAGTTGCCCCGGGGCAACCTGATTATTCAAGGCGAGAAGTGGATCAGCCTGAACCAGGGCAGTGAATACATCCGCATTCGGGGCATCGTTCGAAAAAGCGATATCTCAAGCGCCAATACCATCTTGTCGACTCAGATTGCCGATGCCCGCATCGGTTACGGCGGCACGGGTGCGCCTGCAGATGCCAGCAAGATGGGTTGGTTGTCACGATTTTTTAATTCAGCACTACAGCCGTACTAAGCGGTTAGGACATCTGTTATGAAAAGCTTTTTCAACGGTCGCGCGCTACGGGTTTTGCCAAGACTACTGCTAATCACCGCCGTGTTTGCTGCATCAACCGCTCAGGCTGTGCGGATCAAGGATGTCGCGGATATCGCCGGTGTGCGCACCAACCACTTGATTGGCTATGGTCTCGTAGTGGGTTTACCCGGTACTGGGGACAAAACCACTCAGGCACCCTTTACGGTTCAGAGTTTGAAGAACATGTTGCAACAGTTGGGCGTGACCATTCCAGCGAACGTAAATCCTCAATTGAAAAATGTCGCGGCGGTGGCGGTGCATGCAGACTTGCCGCCCTTTGCCAAGCCCGGACAGATGATCGATGTCACGGTCTCGTCTTTGGGTAACTCTGAAAACCTGCGCGGTGGCACGTTGCTGATTACGCCCCTCAAAGGTGTGGATGGCCAAACTTACGCGATTGCCCAGGGTAATTTGGTTGTTGGCGGCTTTATGGCGAGCGGCGGGGATGGCTCATCGGTGATCGTCAACACGCCGAGTGCGGGTACGATTCCCAATGGCGGCCAGGTTGAGCGCGCGGTTGAAAGCGCGTTTGTGACGTCTGATACCTTGCAGCTGGATCTTAAAAAGCCCGATTTTACGACGGCGCAGCGTTTGTCTGATCGCATTAATGAGGCGTTAGGTCCTGATACGGCGCGCACCATCGATGGCGCTTCCGTGCGCATTATGGCGTCGCTCGACACGCGCTCAAAAGTGGCGTTGATGTCCACCCTTGAAAACTTAGAATTCACCCCAGGCACCGCGCCCGCGCAGGTAATTGTCAATGCGCGCACCGGCACCGTTGTCATCGGGGACCGGGTGCGGATCACGCCTGCGGCCGTGACCCACGGCAGCTTAACGGTGTCCATCAGTGAAAGGGCCAATGTGTCTCAGCCTGGTCCCTTTGCGCAAGGCGGACAAACAGCGATAACACCAGAGTCTACCGTGCAAACCGAGCAAGAGGTCAACCCCATGTTTGTATTCGACGCCGGCGTAACCTTGAATCAGCTGGTGCGCGCGGTGAACGAAGTCGGCGCAACCCCAAGTGATTTGATTGCCATTTTAGAGGCGCTGCAACGCTCCGGCGCGCTCGAAGGCGAATTGGTCATTATATGATGTCCAATAATCCCAATACCGCACTGGTTGCGAGCAGTGGTTCTCAGTACCACGATCTGAACGGCTTAACGGACTTAAAGCGGACCTCCCGAGATAATCCGGATGCAGCAATCGATGAAGTTGCGACGCAGTTCGAGTCGATGTTCATTCAAATGATGCTAAAAAGTATGCGCGATGCATTGCCGAAGGACGGTTTGTTCTCGAGTAATGATATGGATACCTATACCGAGATGGCGGACCAACAGATTGCTGTCAACCTGGCCGAAAGCGGCGGCATTGGTTTA
>JABGWC010000264.1 GCA_018645765.1 Gammaproteobacteria bacterium
CGTAATCGGTTGTTGCTCGTAAGACAACAGACCAGTCCGGCCGGTCAACTCGACCGTCACATGGTACGAGCCGGCTTTAAAAAAGCCGTCAAAATACCCATCCGTTCCAATATCCCGCGGAGTGATCGGCAACAGATTAAATTCCAGCGTTTGCGCAGCATCGCCTGCTGCGCGCGGGCTGCTGACCGGCGCGCTTTGCAGATTCAATTGCGTCCCCTCGCAAGCGCCAGGGCCAGCGCAACCATCATTATCGGTCCGCAGGAAAGACGCGCTGTCAGCAATGACTGCAAACATGTCGGCCGAATCATTCGGCTCAAACGTCATCGGCACCGTCATGGTCATCCTTGCTTCACTACCCGTGCGCACACCGTCCGCGCCTTCGGTCCACGTCACGCGATACGTCAAATCTTCTGCAGACTCGGGCAGCCTGGACAATCCGGCAACCATCGCGGCGGCGGGCCCTGCTGAACGCAGACCCACCTGATCGATCAAGCCCTCCTTAGACAAATATCCCCCAGGCAACGGTTCAAAACACAAAGCCTCGCCGCACAAGACCGTAAATAACCCTTGGGGTAAGCCTTCAGACCCTACCAATGCAGAGTTTATAGAAAGTGTGAAACCCGATTGCGGGAGACCAGTCTCAACTGCCTGCACAGACAGGTCAAAACCATCAGTCACGCCGAGCGCAACCTCTTGAATCTTGATCCCACCTTGAATTCGATCAAATGATTGCCCTTGATAGCCTAAAAACCCTTCATCACCACCGCTGCTTTCAACTAAGTCAACCACAAGATAATAATCGCTGACGTCATTGAACCAGGCCGTTACCGTATCGAAAAGCCCGGCTTCCTTTAACTTCTCGATCAACCCCTCACCGAACAGTGCGAGTAAATCAAATTCCAAAAGCAACGGATAACCTGGATATTCAACCGGTACTCTAGCCGCTATAATCGCTGGCTGAACCTTTTCAAAGGTCCTCGTCGCGCTGACCCAAAACGGCCCAGATCCTAAAGATGTTTCGACAACTTGATTTTGAACCGGCGCCACAAAGCTAACCAATGCGCCATCCGACGACCAATCCACTTCAAAAGTGGTTTTGAAAAGGCGTTCATTTACTTCTGCCCCAAAAACAGCGTCCTCGCCATCAATCAAAGCAATCGTGATTTTTAAACTACCAGTTCGACCACTAGCCGGCACCCGGTCGAGCAAGAAAGCGACTCGCGCTGAGTCGACACCGGCGCCCCGAGACTCACCCTCTAAAATGGTCTGAATCGGTCCCAGGTCAATGGCCGCGTTGCCGAGTTCGATCTTTAAAACACCCTCCTCCACAATCGGGTTCAGACTATAAAACGTTGGCTTGGCTCGACCATCAACATGATCTGATAAAGCAATCACGTTAGCATTAAAGCTCGACTCGATCGGACCTAACCCATCTAAGCGTCCGTCGTTATCCACATCAAAATCGACCGCCATGCCGGTTGCGAGGCACGCTGCATCGCAGGCATTTGGCTGGCCATCGCCGTCCGTATCTAGCCGGCCGTCTAGGGAAATCAGCGGAAACGCATCGTTCGCATCTAACACACCGTCGCCGTCATCATCTGGATCTTCGGCATTGGCGATGCCATCGCCATCAAGATCAATCGACGCATTGTTGCCACCGCTGCCTGATTCGACGGCAAACAATTGATCCTCAATCTCAGCTGCCAGCTTGATCTTGGCCTCAGCCGCAATGGCGCCCTGAACCAGCGCATCACCAGAAAACCCAAACAGGTAGCGAATAATCAACAGCCCATCCGTGAGGGGTAGCGCTTTTCCATCGCCATCGATATCTAAGGCGGCACTGTTTTCAGTTAGGTAGGATTCGATCTCAGCAGCCTCACGCCGCTCAGCGCCCGCCGCGACGGCGCCGTTCGTCAAAGCTGTGCCAGAAAATCCAAACAAGTGCCGAATCATTAACAACCCATCGGTTAAGGGTTGTGCTTGACCATCCGCATCGACATCAAAATCAAACGCCGCGACAGGCACCGTCAAGCCAATCATGAGCATCAAGCTGGCGAAGGTTCGTCGAGATCGTTTAACAATAGAACACATAATTTTCATTACACCACCGGAATCAGCGTTGCGCTTTGCGGGTCAATTCTCTGCCCGCTGGGTAAAAGTATAGCCCAGCGCATCACGTTCAACACCCCGAAAATGTCTCAAGCGGAGCGTTTTTTAAGGAAGCGGATAGTTGCAATCAGCCCAAACGCACGGCCATCCACCTGCCGACGCCTTTTCGGGCTGAATTCAAAACAGCAGGCGACGGCCTGAGACATCCAGATCCTGCTGCGAATCGATGACCACCGACATCAATCAATCGAGGCTCTTCAAGTATTATAAAAAATCTTAAAGACCGCTAAACCAAACGGGCACGCGCTCGCGCCTTAGCCTGACAGCACCACGCCAAGCCTTGTCACGTCGCAAAGGCTGGAATATCCCGTTTTCGGTGCGTGACCGCTATTGTTTACCCCCGCTTGCCCTGCGCGATCGCGATCGAGCTAGGCCTTCAACGATCCACAACTTTATGCGTCAAACTAAAATAGGCACGATTCAACAATAAACCTGGATCCCCCTGCACGTCGTCATACGCTTTCGTAATCCCTGCACTCATAATCGTTTCAAGCGATGCGCCCGTGTCGATTAAAGTCATCATTTGTGAGCGGATATCTTTTAGCATCGCAATGTAATTCACCAACCCTTGATAATTGGAGAGCGGGCCGTGACCCGGCACCACCACGGTATCCAAATTAATTTGCGCAAGGGTTGCTTCACAGAAGGCGATAATGCCGTCGATCGATCCACCGTTGCCCGCATCAATAAAGGGATACCCCGAATTGTTATAGACATCTCCCAAATGTACCGCGTTGTCCCCTCTAAAGATCACCGCGGCATCCCCGGTTGTATGGGCGGCGCCAAAGTGCATCAAATCGATCACCTGCCCATTGAAGTGAAATTGCATCTGATCCTCAAACGTCATGACCGGCAGCGCGGCCAGCGGGTACGCCTTTTGATTGTAGGCAATACTGACCAGATTGATCACTTGATCTTCGGTCATTTTTGCCCGGGAATTCGCATGGGCCACGATCCACGCGCCATCGGGCCCTAAAAATTGATTGCCGTCAGCATGATCAAAATGCCAGTGGGTGTTCACCGCAAAATCAACCTGATTGCCACCCAAATCTTTAATC
>JABGWC010000239.1 GCA_018645765.1 Gammaproteobacteria bacterium
CAGTTAAACGCGGTGCTGCTCGGGGACACTGAAACGGAAACCCATTTCTTATTGCAGGGCCGTTTCGCGGAAGGCGAGGGTGTGGCCGAGGCGACCGCCCTGAATGAAGTAACCGTTCATTCTGCCACCATGTCGCGGATGATCGAGTTCGATCTTTATATCAACGATGTCTTTGTTTACAAGCAATCCTCGGATGGCTTGATTATCAGTTCGCCAACCGGTTCAACCGCTTATGCACTCAGCGCCGGTGGTCCGATTATGCATCCGTCTTTAGATGCGATGGTGCTGGTCCCAATGTTTCCACATTCATTAAATTCTCGGCCGTTGGTCGTTCCGGGGGATTCGGAGTTACGGATTACCTTGGGCGATAAGGTCGGCGCGGAAGCCAAAGTGAGTTTTGACTCTCAACTCGAGTTTAGGATGCATCCTGGCGAATCCCTGCACGTGAAAAAGCACGCTAGAACGCTCAACCTGATTCACCCCAGAGGCCAGAATTTTTATGGGGTTTGTCGATCAAAGCTGGGATGGGCCAGTCGATAAGTCGTTGTTATCGAAACGGTAGCCGGGTCACGTCTTGGCCGAGTCGCCGAATAACCTTGCTGCCTTGAACGGCCCTTCAGCCCGAGGCAAGGTCGCTGGGTGCGTCCACATCTTGAAGTATTCCTGAGTCGTTTACCTCGATCATTTGAACTACCTGGGCCTCTGCTTTGAGCAGGGTGCGCGCGCCTTGGTCCCCCGTTAGGGCCCGCATCGCGTCAAAATAGGCGCGGTGAAACAGGACGGGATGTCCCGGGCGGCCTTGATGACAGGGCTGGATGATCGGATGGGATTGGCTTGCCGCTTGGAACGCGCGGATCAGGGTGCTCAGCGTACTGGGCGCGTGAAAGGGCATATCGCCTAAACAGATGGCGGCGCCTTGCCAGCGGGTTATATTGGCCGCGCCATGGGCCAAGCTGTGGCCCATGCCAAGGCCTGCGTCGTCGGCGAAGGTCGTCGTCAGGGTTTTGAATTGCGTCGACAGCGCCGCCGCCAAGGTCTCATCACCGGGCCTTAGAACTAAAAGGGTCTCGTCAAAGGCCGGTATAATTTTAGAAAGAGTCGCCTCGAGCAGGCTTTCACCACTTGGCAAGGCCGCGAGGCGCTTATCGCTTCCAAATCGGCGGCCGAGACCGCCTGCCAGTACCATCGCGCCGAGCGGGCCCAAGGGTTAACCGACCGCTCGAAAGTCCGCTTGCACGGTGTTGCCAGCAGTGCTTCGCAGCGCTGTGAGCTGCGCCAAAATGGCAATCGCGATTTCAGCTGGCGTTTTGCTACCAATGGGTAGGCCAACCGGTGCATGCAAGCGCGCGATCAAATCATCCGAGATATCCAGTTCTTTGAGGCGGGCTTTGCGGTTTTCAGAGGTTTTCGTGGAACCCATCGCGCCAATAAAATAAGCCTCGGTGGTGAGCGCCTCCATCAGACCCATATCATCAATTCTGGGGTCATGGGTCAGGGCAATGATGGCTGAAAAGGAATCAGTTGCTTGGGCTCTAATAGCGTCGTCTGGGTAACTGGTAATCAGTTGAACGCCCTCGACCGGCCACTGCGCCATCAGGTTTGCGCGTGGATCGCAAACCACGACTTGATAGTCCAGTGCCTTCGCCATCTCAGCGAGGTATTGCGAGACTTGCCCGCAGCCAATTAAAAACAGTTGGTGGCGGGGACCGAAGGTTTGCCGCAAGGTTTTCTCGCCTGGGGTGTTGTCGAACGCGCCGTCAAACTGCAGATGCCGAAACCGTTCAGTCTCGGTGAGGGTCATGTCACCGGTTACGATATCGAGGGATCGCTCGATGCACGCGCGCCGTTCAATCCGCTCGGTAATTGCTCGGAGGGTGTCCAAGTGACGCTGATCGACGAAAGGCTCGATCACGACATGGAGTTGACCGCCGCAAGGCAGGCCAAAGCGCTCTGTTTCGGCCTGACTGACACCGTAAACCAGCACTTCCGGGCAAGCGTTGGCCATCTCGCCGCGCTGTAATTTTTCAAGAAGGTCTTCTTCAATACAACCGCCTGACAATGAGCCTGCGATTTGGCCGTCGCTGTTGCAGGCGAGTAAGGATCCGATGGGTCTGGGCGACGATCCCCAGGTTTTCACGACGGTGCACAACCAACTGGGTCGGCCTTCAGAGACCCACTGCGTGAGTTGTTTTAAGACCTGTTGGTCAGCGTTTTCCATGGCCATAGCGGTTTGCGGTTACAATGTTGGGCGAGTCAGGAGTGTACAACATTTTACCCAACAAGGGAGGTCAGGCGCGGTCATGGCAACACTGCAATTAGCCCTGCAACTACCGCAGGATATCGATTTGCGCAGTTTTTCGTTGCTGTTGCACACCCAGAATATTGCGCACCGGATCACCCTTGAAGGGGTTTATCAAGTCGTTTGGATTGGCTCGGATGAGGACCCAGCGGCTGTGGTGACGCTCTATCAAACCTGGCTCGCTCAAGCGCCCGTTGTGGGGACCGCCGGGCCCGGTCTGATGGGGCGCCTCATCAAGAATGCACTGGCGTTTCCGCTAACGGTTTTGATCATTGTTTTAAATTGTAGCCTCGTTTGGGTCGGCCTGAAGGCCGCGGAAGGGGATTTTTCAGGCTTGATTCAGCAACTCACGATGACACCCATGACGCTGGCTGGGGGGTACCTGGTCTTTGAGCCCCTAACCGCCACCTTTGCGCAGCAGGCCTACTGGCGGCTCGTGACGCCGATGTTGTTACATTTCAGCTGGCTGCATTTGGCTTTTAATTTGTTGTGGGTTTGGGAGCTGGGACGTCGAATCGAAAAATTGCACGGCATATCGCTATTTCTCGCGGTGACGTTGCTGGGATCCTTGGGCGCTAACCTCATGCAGCTCACGCTATCAGGGCCTTCTCTGTTTGGCGGCATGTCCGGGGTCGTCTTTGCGTATCTAGGGTACTGCATGGTTTGGGATCGAATGCGACCTCGCAACCCGATTGGCCTTGCCCCGGCTGCCTACTGGGTGATGTTGGGTTTCTTAGCTTTGGGATTTACTGGTGTGCTCGATTTACTCGGATTGGGCGCGCTGGCCAATGGCGCGCACCTAGGCGGTCTGCTAGCGGGTGCGGTTATCGGTTTAATGGCCCCATTAATCCTTTCAAAGCAAAATGTTAAAGGACGTTGAGCGCCACCTCATACCCGGTATATTTCCGGAGGTTGATGACCGTATGGTCTAGTATCAGGTACTGCGCCTTAATGCCTAGCAGGGTGCCTTCAAGCACCGGTGTTTTATCCAGATTATAAGATTTCACTTTTTCCGGATATTGCGTGACGGGATAGGTGAAGTGCCTGGTCTCGGCAGTCTCGGCAAGCGCCATCTCGCCGGGCTCGAATTCTGCTTGAATCAAGGCAATCGCGTCAGCGGCGAGGGTTAGTAAGCGATCTCGTTCCGCTGGTAGGTCTAAGACGTCACCGGGACCCTTAAGCATGCGCTGCCATTGCGTTCGATCACTAACGTGGGCTTTAAAGGCCGCTTCTAAAAGACCGGATTGCCGCCTGGTGGCGGCCGTCATAATCACGAGACCTTGGGTTGCCCCCTGATCCAGCCAGCGGCTGGGTAAATTTTCAGCTCGGGTAATACCAACTTTTAAACCAGTCGAGTTGGCTAAATAGACTCGGTGGGGTTGCATGCAAAACTGCTCGGCGAAGGTGTTGTCCCGGCAGGTCCCTAAATGAAAATGACAGCGGTCGGGGCTCATAATACAAAGATCGCACGACGCAAGCGATTGAAAGCAGGGGTAACAATAGCCTTGAGAAAAGCTTTTTTTGGTCGAGCGGCCACAATGTTGGCAAATGATTTTTTGAAGAAACTCAAGCCGAATCCTTTGGCCAATGAGGGCGTTCATATCTTGCCTGGCATCGCCCAACGCCAGGGTGTACTGCACCTCGGTGTCGGCGCGACAGGACATTTTAGAGAGTTGGCCTTGCATTAGGTGCCCCCGAACGGTTAGGAATGACCATTGTACAGAATCGCGCTCAATCGATGTGAATTTGCGGCGCTGGTGTAGAATGGGCGCGTCGCGGCCAGCCTTGGTGTCGAGGCAACCAGTCCCCGCCCGATTGAATAAGAGAGGGAAAGGCAGGTTCTTTTGGCAAAGCGCGATGTAACGGGCCAGCAGCCCACAAAAAAATGAAGCTATCCAGAACAGTCAGGAAGAGGTCGTTATGAAAGAAGGTCAGCCCAGCATCATTTACCTAAAAGATTATCAGGTGCCTGATTTTCTGATCGATAAAACGGTTCTGCGATTCGAAATCCATGATGACCAAACGCGCGTGATCAGCCAGTTGTCGATGCGCCGTAATCCAGAGGCCGCAAGTACGACCGCGGATTTAGTTTTAAACGGTGGACCGGGTCTGACAACCCAGGCGATATCGATTGATGATCGCACGTTGCTCAATAATGAGTACCAAATCACGGACGAGACCCTCACGTTAGGCGGGCTGCCCGAAACCTTTGAGCTAAAGACCGAGGTCTGCATTCGGCCTCAGGATAATTTAGCGTTGTCCGGGCTCTATCAGTCTGGCGGCATGTTCTGCACCCAGTGTGAGGCAGAAGGGTTCCGAAATATAACCTGGTACCTGGATCGCCCGGATGTGATGTCGGTCTTTGAAACCACGATCGAGGCCAGCCTCAGTCAGTTCCCAGTTTTATTATCGAACGGCAATGCTATCCACCGCGAGATTCAGGGTGATCGTCAACAGGTAACCTGGCAGGACCCGTTCAAAAAACCAGCTTATCTGTTCGCCCTGGTGGCGGGCGATCTTGAACACGTCGAGAGTGACTTTATCACCCAGTCAGGACGCACCGTGACGCTGCAGATCTTTACCGAACGCCATAATATCGACAAGGTCGACTTTGCGATGGAAAGCCTGAAAGCCTCGATGACTTGGGATGAAGGGGCCTATGGGCGCGAGTACGATCTCGACATCTTTATGATCGTGGCAGTCGAGAGCTTCAATATGGGCGCCATGGAAAATAAAGGGCTCAATATTTTTAACACCTCGTGTGTATTGGCGCATCCGGACACGACGACCGATGCTGGGTTTCAGCGGGTCGAAGCGGTGGTCGCCCACGAATATTTTCACAACTGGTCGGGCAATCGAGTGACCTGCCGGGATTGGTTTCAGCTCAGCTTAAAAGAAGGCTTCACGGTGTTGCGGGATCAGCAGTTTTCAGCAGACCGCTGGTCGCGCGGTGTGTGCCGCGTCGGCCAGGTATCAACGCTGCGAAGCGCACAATTTCCGGAAGATGCGGGACCCATGGCGCATCCGATTAGGCCCCCTTCGTTTATTGAGATTAATAACTTTTATACGGCAACGGTCTATGAAAAAGGGGCCGAAGTCGTGCGGATGCTACACACGCTGTTGGGCGAGTCTGACTTTCGGTTGGGCACAGATTGCTATTTTGACCGTCATGATGGTCAAGCGGTTACCACCGAAGACTTTGTCAAAGCGCTTGAGGCAGCGAGCGGGCGCGATCTGATGCAATTTCGACGCTGGTATGACCAAGCGGGCACGCCGGTCGTCACGGCATATGGAGAATATTTAGCGGATCAGGAAATCTATCGGTTAACCCTGTCGCAGCAAACGCCGGCGACCCCTGGGCAAAGCGATAAAGCGCCGCTTCACATGCCGATCACGTTAGGGCTGATTGGACCGGATGGCCAAGATCTTGATTTCCAGGGTGCTGAGGTGAGTCTAGATGGCCAAAGCCGGAGCCAGGTTTTGTCGCTGACCGAGGCCCAGCAAGTGTTTGAGATAAAAGGGGTTGCGCAAGCGCCATTGCCGTCAATTGCGCGCGGCTTTTCAGCACCGATTAAATTATTGATGGATTACAGCGCAGAAGAACTGGCGTTCTTGTGCCGCCATGACAGCGATCCCTTTAATCGTTGGGAAGCGGGTCAGCGCTTGGCGGTGCTGACCATTGAGTCTGTGCAGTCGCAGTTGGCCCAGGGTGAGACCCCGGTGGTCATGCCGCTTCTGATTGAGGTCCTGCGGCATCATTTGGACGCAGCGCTGGAGCAAGCCGGAGATCCTGCTTTCGATAGCGAGATGGTCAGCTTATTGCTATCGCTCCCATCCATCCAATATTTGATTGAGTTACAGACCGAGGTTGATGTCTTGCAGCTTTTGGCCGCAAGAGACAGGGTGCGCTTACAGCTTGCGAAAGCCTTGTCGGCCAGTTTCTTAGCCGTCTACAAGGCCTATCATGCGTTAACGCCCTTTGAACTCAATGCTCATGCGGTTGGTGCGCGCAGTTTGAAAAATCTGGCGTTGACGTACCTGTTAGCACCAGCCGATAGCGCGCACCTTGATTTGGCCCTGGCGCAGTTTAATCGGCAGGACAATATGACCGATGTGGCCGCCGCGCTCCGTGCGATCGAAAATTGCCAGCATCCTGATGCGCAAGGGTTACGTGAAACCGTGCTGCCGCAGTTTTTTGAGCGCTGGTCGGCTGAGGCGTTGGTCATTGATGCCTGGTTTTCGATCCAGGCCAGTAGCAGCAGGCCTTACGCCATCGCGCGGGTTGAAGCCCTCATGCAACACCCGGCCTTTAGCTTAACGACGCCCAATCGGATGCGCAGCGTATTGGGCGGCTTTGCGATGAATATTGGCGCGTTTCATGAATCCGGGGGTGCTGGGTATCGATTGCTTGCCGAAACTGTCATTGCGCTCAACGGATTTAATCCCCAGATGGCGGCTCGAATGCTGGGGCCACTCACCGGATGGCGGAAGTTTGATCCAAAATATGGCGCTGCGATGCAAGCGGCGCTTCAAATGATTTTGGATTCAGGCGAGTTGTCACCGGATGTCTTTGAAGTTGTCACTAAAACCCTGGCCTGATTGGGTTTGCACCCGGCAGTCGCCAGGCGCTTGCTTTAAGTCGAGCGCGAGGGTGGGTCCGGGGCAAAGGCGATTGCTATAGTCCTGGGTTAAGACGCTCGGGTAGAGGGTTCGTTGTTGCGTGCGCTTGGGGCAGGGCCGATAGCTTGGTGACAACGGCAAGTAGGTCACTGCCGCGCCAGTCGCTGCCCTCACCGGCTTGATAAATTGCCGCCTCAAGGGTTCTGTAAGGGGTTTCAAGTTCCGGGTAGTCTTTAATCAGGCTTGCCATTGCCGTGGCGCTTGGAAAGGTTTGCCGCCGCCAGCGCTGGAGTTCCGAATAGGTTTTCTGGGGATCACCAAGCTTAATCGAGTGCGCGAGCTGGCCCAATTCGAATTGAGGTGGCGCTGGGCGCTTCGTTGTTTTTACGGTTGTGGGTTTTTTGAGCCAGGCTAAAAGCGTCAGCAGCCAAACAACCAGCAGAACGACTGCCACCCAGATAGCCCATTGTAGTTGCTGTCTCAGCAGGACGATCTCAGTGTTATCGAGGCTCAACGGTTGGCGCGCGCTGGCTGCGCCCAAAGCAGGGGCGGCTTGTGGGGCCGCACCAATGGCGAGGTTTACCCCTGCTAGAATAGCGACTTCTTGACGGCGTTCTTCAGTATTCCACCAATAAACGTTGATGTCCGATAAGGCCAGGGTGCCTGCCTGGGTGGGAACGATGCCAATCGTGACCACGGATTCGGCTGCCAACCCTTGTTCACTTGCCAGTTCTTCTACCACTGGCTGATCAATGTAGAACCGGGCGCCATTGGTGTCCCCAAAGGTGAGCTCCGGCAGTAAAGCCGCGGTGACACCGGCGCCTTTGAGGGTGATCACCCGATTGATTGGGTCCCCAACCACCAAGGGCGAATCCGGGCGGTTTAAGACAGCATCAATGGTAAGACTTTGGGCCGGCAGCCACCGCTTGTCCTGAAAGCTCGCGGGCACGGGCAAGACGCTGAGGGTATGACCAGAAGACACCGCGTTAACCCGTTCCCGAGATGAAAACAGACCGCCCCGACCCCGGGTGCCCACGAAGGTCTCGGGTGCTAAGACTAACGGGCCACTTTGTTGCGGGAAGATGGCATAGCGTTTTTCTAAAACGTAATACCGTCGATTATTGACCACGGTTTCGAAGCGGCGTTCATTCTCAATAATCTCAACCATGGTGTTCGGCAAGTCCGGCGCCGCTGGGAAGTCGCCGGAAATTGAGTCGGCGTAATACAATCGAACGGTGTAAAGCAGCTGTGCTTGGACGTAGACCTCGTCTCGATCCACCAAAGTTTCAAAGAACAGAATTTGCTGCATCTGGTTCCGAGCAGCTTGGGATTGAGCAACAACTCGAATGCCGATTGGACTCGTCCGCTCGGTGCCGACCGTTAAGGCCGGGATGAGTAGGTTGCCCTGACGTTTCGGTCTGAGGGTCACCTGATAGTCGACGTACGACCGATTGGTCTGGCGACCATTGATCAGTGAGATCGAAGAGTTTTGCTGCGATTGCTGGTTAATGATCCGGAAGTCGTTCTCGAGTGCTTGGAAGTTCGGTTCGGTGCTGCCTTGATCGGTGACCCGAATTGTCAGGGTCAATACATCAAATTCGCTGATTTGATTTTGATCAACGGTTGCCGTCACCGCCGAGTGTAATAGTGGGCTGATGCTCAATAGCCAAATTAAAAGCGCTGCGTGACCTCGTCGCATTACCAGTTCCTCTCAAAATCTTGTCGCGTTATTTCGCCCTGACGGACCCGCTCTTCAAATTGCTGTTCAAATTTTCGTCTGAGTAGACCGCCAGGATCGTCCGGTACTCGCTTTAACCATTGTTCTAGGGCTTGGGCCTCTTCTGGGTCTAAGGCCTCATCAATTTCGGTTAAGCTCTCCTCACCTTCCTGAGCTTGATCTTCTTCGGGTTGCTCGGGGGCTGCCTGCTCGCGTTCGGCTTCTGAATCTTGGGCGTCGTTCTCGGCATCGCCCTGTTGTTGGCTTTGCGCATCTTGCGACGGATCTTGCTCGCCGGCATCCTGGTTTTGCTCACCTTGACCGCTCTCTTGCGGATCCTGCTCATCAGGCTCGCCTTGATCAGAGGCATCTTGCTCTTGGGATTGCTGCTCGAGGAGCTGCTCGATCAAGGCTTTGTTAAAGGCCGCATCTTCATGGTCGGGGTTGCTGGCAAGCACCTCATCGAAGGTCGCAAGGGCTGTGGCCAAATCCCCAGCGCGGGCGAGGGCGTTGCCTCGGTTGTAATTGTTTTCAAGCCCCTCGCTCGCGGCAAAATCCTCAGCCGCGGCTTTGAAATCTTGATTTCGATAGTGGGCTGTCGCGCGCCAAGCAGGATCTTCAAATAGGGTCGATGCAGCTTCGGGCGCGTCGAGGTCGAGTGCCCTTGCACCTTGCTGATCGCGCGTTTGCCAGAGATCAGTCCAAAAATCAGCCGCCATAGCTTGATCTGCAGGCATTAAGATAACAACTGCCAGGACCCACAACCAGCCGCGCCGAAACCCAAAAATCGCAAGTGGGAGTAGGAGTATAATCAGGTAAGGTCCCAGCTCTTCCCATAGGTCGAAGTCGCGCTCGACGACTCGAAACGACTCGTCTAGGCGATTTGGCGGCTCGAGCCAGACGGATAAATCATCATTGAGTAAGTTGAGTTCTGTGAGCGAGGCGCCGCTGGCATTAGCGAAACGTTTAATGGCATCAAAGTCAACGGCCGGAATGACCAAGCTGCCCTGGGCGTCCTTCAAAAAGTTGTCGCCCATCGATTGCGGCAACCTAATAGGGGCTCCGCTCTGAGTTCCCACAATCATTAACGATAAGGGGTACTGATTGCTCAGGGCGCTTGCGGCGCTCAAGGCGGCTGGTGTGTCCCGAACCTCATCGGTGATGACCAGAACGCGTCCCGTTGCGGCACCCGCAGACACGAACAGGCTGCGCGCCAACGTTAACGCGGGAGCGAGTGCGGAGCCCGGCGCCGGCATCATTTCGGGGCCGAGGGTTGATAGCAGCGCGAGGATCGTCTTATTGTCATCCGTGAGCGGGGATACCGCGTGCGCATCCCCTGCAAAAACAATGAGCCCGGTCGTGCCTTCTTTTCGAGCCATCAGCAGGTCGGTAATTTTGCGTTTTGCGTTAATCAGCCGACTTGGCGTGACATCCGAGGCATACATGGACCAGGTTAAATCTAAAACGATAACCAAGGCATCTTCGCGCTCTAGTATTGGCTGGGGGATTTTCTGGGTGGTTGGTCCTGCGACGGCAAGGATTGAGAGCACCCAGGCGATCAGCAGAATCGGTAGTGGGTTAACACTCGGTTTCTTAGGCGGCTGAACCAGGAGAAAGGGCATGAGCTCTGGATCGATGGTGTCGGCCCAGGCAGTGGATCGTTGATAACGCCTAAAGAGCAGTGCCGCGATCAATATGGCTGGAATCAAAGCGAGTAGCCACTCGGGCCGAATGAAATGAAAGTGTGCGAGCCAATTCATGGTGTCACCTCAGCAGGATCTCTTGGCGTGAAGGCGCGCTCCGCAAGGGTGGTTTTGAGCAGCCAAAAACCAGCGACGAATAAGCTTAAGACGAGGGCGCTGCCGAGCGGCCAGAAAAACAATGATTTTTCGGGACGATAGGTTTCTTGATCAACCTCAATGGGCTCGAGCTCGTCGAGGGCGAGATAAATGTTTGCGAGTTCCTGCGTCGAGCGCGCTCTTTGATAGAGACCGCCGGTGAGACTCGCAATTTCGGTCAGTGTTTCGGTATCGAGTTCGGCTGATGGGTTCACCGTGCGATTAAACAAAAGCCCGGAGACTGCCATCTCATCGGCGCCAAATCCAATGGTGTAGATGGTGATGCCTTCTTGCGCTGCAAGTTTTGCGGCTTGGATGGGCGATACCTCGCCCACATTGTTGACCCCGTCAGTTAGGAGAATGAGCACGCGATTGGCCGCGGGCCGGTCCAGCAGCCGTTTTACGGACAAGCCGATGGCATCTCCGATTGCGGTTTTGCCACCGGCGATACCGAGCGGTGTCTCGGTCAGTAAGGTGTTGATGGTATTGCGATCGAAGGTAAGCGGCGCTTGCAAATAGGCCTGGCTACCAAACAAGATGAGGCCTAGGCGATCGCCGCGCCTTCGTTCGACAAATTCGCCGACCACGGCTTTGACCGCGGCTAGGCGGGTGACCATTTTGCCGTTTAAACTCATGTCTTCAGTGCCCATAGAGCCGGAGATGTCCACGGCCAGCAAAAGGTCTCGACCGCTGCTCGGCAGGGTGATTGCGTCGCCAACCCATTTTGGCTGACTGCCGGCGATCATAATGCAAAGCCAAAGGAGCAGTACGAGGCTTCGCCAAAGCATTCGGCTTGACCTGGGTTCTAATTCGGCCGCTAAACTTTTCAAGCGATTAAAGCTTGGCGTTTTCAACGCCGCTTCTTGACGATTGGCCCGCGGCAGTAGCCAGGCGAGCAGCGGCAGAGGTGCTAGATAAAAAAACCAAGGCCAGCCAAATTCAATCATGGGGTTTGCTCGCTGGCAGCCGGTACCGCAACCTGGCTCGCCCTTGAATGATGTTTGAGCCACTCAGCGCAGAGTGAAAACAGCGCGGTGAGTTCATGGCTGGGGTGATCCTGTGTCGCCTGGTAGGGTCCATCGATCAGGAGCTCGCCCGGGCCGAGAGAAAACTGGCTTGTTGTGCTGGTTGCATCCAGGAACTGGGTCCAGGCCACGCCGCTGAGGGCGGCAACCTCTGCTCGGTTGAAGGCCGTCATGGCCACTCGCTTCATCAAGAATTGTAATCTGCTCAGGGCGCGCCTTGCGTCTTGGGTTTCCGCGTGCTCGGCCACAATGGCTTTAAGTTCGCGTTGCGCAAAGCGGCGATAGGCATTGCTTTTGTAGCGCCGATGAAGTGCGCGCATGGACCAAACAAGCCCAAATAAAACAAGCCCAGCAAGCAGCCACCAGCCCAGTGCGGGTGGCCAGTCCGCCACCGCCTGGGGGAGATGAAGATCCCGAAGCTGCGCCAGTGGGTCTTCACTTGTGGCGCCAGGCGCCCCTTGCGGTAGGGTGGTGGGTGTCGCCGAAGCCTGCATTAAAGCTGACCCCTTTGATCAAAAAATTGCGGCAGGTAATCATCGGGTTGCTCAAAAGCTGCGACTTGGGTGAAACGCCCTTGAACTTTTTGAAAGCCGCGCTGGACTTGGCGCGTCCTGCCTTCAAACTCTGCCGTATGGCGCGTTCTTGCCTGCCGCGAACGGGTATCGATTTCCTGAATCCCAGCCCCATCGGTAATGCTGTACCGCCCCGGCGCTGGCAATTCTCGATCGAGGGGGTCAATGATCTGAATGCCATGCAGGTCATTGTGCCGACCAAGTTGCTTGAGCCGGGTTTCAATCTCGTCATCAAAGCTTGAAAAGTCGCTGATGATAAAAATGAGGCTGCCGTGTCGGCTGGCTCTTTGGGCAGCTTGGATTATGTCGGAAAATTGATTGTGCTGGCTGGTGTTGCTTGTTTGACCCAGGCTCTGATTAAACGAGAGGCTGTCGTGGATCAGTCTGAGCAGCGACTTTCGGCTTCTTCTTGGTCGGGTCTCGAGATGCGTTCGATCGTTAAAAACGATGCCGCCAACCCGGTCTCCTTGGTCGAGCGCCGCCCAACCCAGAAGGGCTGCTAGGCGGACAGCCGCCACAGATTTAAACCGTACTTGCGAGCCAAAATAGAGACTGGGTCCTTGATCCAATAAAATCAACACGGGCCGTTCTCGTTCCTCTTGAAAGACTTTTGTGTGGGTCTTAGAGGTTCTTGCCGTGACTTTCCAATCGATGCTGCGGATGTCGTCACCGGCTTGGTACAGTCTGACCTCACTGAAGTCCATCCCGCGGCCCTGGTGCTTTGAGCGCAGCTGGCCGGTCATTGGGTTGGTGGCGGTTTGATTTCGAGGTAACGCTAGACGATGCGCTTTGTGGCGCAAGGCAATGAGATCCGCCAGCGTTGCATAGGCGCCGGTGCCGGCAAGCACGTTTGATTGCGTGGCCTCGTGCATGGGACTAGACCGTTGCAACACGAGATAACAGACGTTCGATAACATCCTCCGCCGTCACACCTGCGGCCTCTGCTTCAAAGCTCAAAACCAAACGGTGTCGCAGTGCATCAAAGGCAACCGCCTGAACGTCGTCGGGTGTGACAAACGCTTTACCTTGCAAATAAGCATGGCTGCGCGCGCAAATATCCAGCGCAATGGTGCCTCGAGGCGATGCGCCATATTCTAACCAATCAGCGAGTTCTGGATCGACAGCCTTCGGGTTTCGAGTCGCCATAACCAACTCGACTATGTAGTTTTCGACGACAGCCTCCATATGTAAATCGAGTACTTCCTGGCGGGCCGCAAAAATTTGAGCTTGGGTGACAAGGCTTTGGGCGACTGGCGCGGATTGTTGTTTGGCACGCTGCTCATGGCGGACGATGCGCAAAATGCTGTGTTCGGCATCGGCATCTGGGTAGTCGACCAAGACATGCATGAGGAACCGATCTAGCTGGGCTTCCGGTAACGGATAAGTGCCTTCTTGCTCAATTGGGTTTTGCGTGGCCATTACCAGGAAAAGCTCGGGAAGGGCCATGGTGTTGTTGCCATTGCTGATTTGACGTTCGCCCATGGCCTCA
>JABGWC010000294.1 GCA_018645765.1 Gammaproteobacteria bacterium
CGCTATATGTTGGTTGATCGGTGGTCGGCCGGCCGAACGAATGCTTGTCGGAAAGTCTCAGCAAACACCTATTAATAAATACTTCAATGGCGCTTTGATTCTAATGACCAGTACTTGGCCAGAGCAGTTCAGGCAGCCAAAGTTATGACGTGAGCCAAGCGATTTGGCCTCAAACAAGTTGGGATTGGTCAGGATAGGGGGGCTTGTCGACACGGATCAGTGAAACACCCAAACATTGAACCTTGCGCAAACGGTTAAAAAATCGAAGACCTGAAAAAGCCAAAGGCCGAGCATCTTGCAATGAGTGGGTTGAACCGGCGCCTCTGACTGCTGAGAAAAGTCCTGTGGTTCAAGTTTCGATCTCCCGGGTCTTTTGCTAGGTTGGGGGCTCCACAGGAGCTGAGATGCTCAGCGCTGAACGAAACTGAAAGCCCATCGCCACGACGAAAACAAGGATGATGACGAATGCCAGTGTAAATGCCGGTTCGATATCAATGGTTGCGAGGTTGCCTGTGAGCAGTAGTGCAAGCAATCCGTGAAAGGCGACGCCGAAAAGGCCTGCAGCGATCGCTGCAAATTTAGCCGGACGCAAATGACCGAACAGCGGGCCCGTTATGAGCAAAGCGAAAAGCGCGTACAGCCAAAAGCCCAAGTAATCGAACGCCGTATAGAGCGAGAATGGCAATGAAACATTTAGAATCGAAAGCAAAACGCCCGCCATATCGCGGCTCGCCGCACCGGTTGCGATGACTTGTGCCAATTGCGGGATGCTCCAAATGGCAATGAACTTTGGTACGAGAAAGACAATAAATGATGCGCATGTGACGAGGCCTGCAATGAGGGCGCGCAGCGGGTTGGTGCGCCTGATTTGCCAGGTTGTGCTGAGAAACACGGCGGTGAGCGCCATCATCGCAAGCAGTTGATTGATCCAACCCAAAATGAAGGTGCTTTGGTTGCCCTGGAGCCAATCAACGCGCTCAACCTGGGTGGCGCTCAGCCCACCAGGCGCATCAAGCGGTAGAAAAAGGGTGATCACGAAGGTGATCAGCACCACCAAGACGGCCCAAAGTCCCAATCGGTTTATCTGTTCATCAAGTTTTGCCATCATGCGTCTTCTCCGTAGCGTATTCGGACATAGTTCAAAATTTCAGCCGTCACCTTGGCGCCGTCCTCTTGCCAATGCCTGCCTTGACCGACAAAAATGGTCGCGCCCTCTAGCATCGACATCAAGCAGATCGCCTCTGTTGTTGGGTCATCGGCGCCGGCCGCGGCAAGGGCTTGTTCTATTTTGCTTAAGTAACCGGCATAAATGCGCTCAACCAATTCAGCCACTAAGGGCTCAACGAGTTGCATCGCCCAAAGCTGGGGCCACAATCGGTCGCTCGCGATTTCTCGGCCAGCCTCATCATCCAGGATGAAGCCGATAAGGCTGGTAAGGCGAAGGGTGGTGTACTGATCTTGTCGCACATCAAAGTGCGTCTGGTAAGTGCTCGCGATATGTCCAACGATTGCGGTCATCAGTTGGTCAGCGGTTTTGAAATGATATTGCAAGGCGCCGAGCTTCATGCCGACTTCGCGGGCGAGTGCGCGCATCGATAAGCTCGCATAGCCCTGATCAGCGATCAGTTCAATCGCGGTCAGGAGAATTTGGTTTCTTCGTTCACTCAAGATTTGCGGCCGTTGACAGGTTGCCTTGCAAGGTACAACATGTCAATTGACATGTAAAGTCTAGGAGCATTACCTTGAGCAAAAAGATTACGCGACGAGATCTGTTAAATGGCTTGGCGCTCGGCACGGGTGCTGCGCTGACTGGGTATCCTTCCGTCAATTGGGCGCTAGCGCCATCGGTTGCTGGTCAGAGGATTATGGACGCGCCATCCGCGAGCGCCTATCCACCCACTTTGACGGGCATGCGGGGCAGCCATCCCGGCTCTTTTGAAGTGGCGCATGCGCTCGCTTGGCAGGGCGAGAAGCCTGCAACGTATCAGACAGTTGATGAACACTATGATTTGGTGGTGGTTGGCGCTGGGGTGAGTGGGTTGGCTGCGGCCTGGTATTACCAAAAGCAACAAGGTGCAGATGTAAAAATTCTGTTGCTTGATAATCATGATGACTTTGGCGGCCATGCAAAGCGAAACGAGTTTCATCACCAAGGCAAAATGGTACTCAGCACTGGCGGCGCCGTTCAAGTTGATACGTTGAGCGGCTATAGTGAAATGGCGACCCAATTGATGGCGGATTTGGGGATCGATGAAGACATGATTGAAGCCATGCAACGGCAGACCCCAACGGACTATCTGTTGGGGGGGCAGATGCAGGCAGACGTTGGGCTTTCGATCAAGGGCGAGGGCGAGCATGAGCACGTGACCATTGGCGGTCATTGGCTTAAATTTTTTCATGGCCGAGGTGATTACGTATCGGCAGTTGAGGCGCTGCCGATTCCTGAGGATCAACAGGCAAAGCTGATTGCGTTCTTTGGTGGCGATGAGGATTACCTCGATGACTTATCCCTGTTAGATAAATGGGAATACATTAACGACACCCGCTATAACCATTTTTTGATTGACCGCGTTGGCCTCACCCGCGAAACCTTGCCGATTCTGGGCGCGCATTTGTCGGTTTTGAATGGGCCTTCTGGCTGGCAACACACCGTGTATGAAGCCATTTTGGCTGGCGCGCCAGGGTTGCGCGCACTGGGCTGGGTTACTAACTTTATCGATAGTGCAGCGGCAGCGGTGCTGGATGATGTATCCGAGATCCGAATGTTTCCTGACGGCAATGCATCGGTTGCGCGATTACTGGTTCAGGCGCTAATTCCGGAGGTCGCACCTGCTATGGACGGCATCTCGGATGTCGCAATCGCGCAGTTTGACTACGATGCGCTGGATGAGGCCAAGCAAAACATTCGGGTGCGTTTGAGCAGCACGGTTGTGGGTGTTAAGGAAATGACTGACGAAAAAGTCCAAGTCGACTATGTCAAAAATGGTGAGCCCTTTCGTGTGACCGCGAACCATTGCGTGCTGGCGTGTTACAACGCAATGATTCCGCATCTCTGCCCAGAGATGAGCGATGCCCAGAAGCAGGGACTAAGCTATGGTGAAAAGGTGCCATTCGTCTTCGCCAATGTCTTGTTGGCAGATGGTGTCGCTTTTTCACAGCTGGGGCCGACGATTACCCAGTGTCCTTTTGACGCATTTCAGTGGGTGGTCGCAGGCCCAACCATGACGACCGGCGGTTATGCGCCGCCTCGAGCGGCAGATGATCCGATGGCCATTCTTATGATGGGCTCGCCTTCGCCTGCAGATGACGAGACAAGCTCGGCTCGGGACTTGTTTCGCCGCGGGCGGCATAAAATTTATGCAACAACGTTTGCCGAGTACGAACAAAATATTCGCGAGCAGCTACAGTCGCTACTTGGCGCCCACGGGTTCGATCACGAAACTGATATTCAAGCCATCACTGTAAATCGCATCCCGCATGGCTATGCCTATTGGTATTGGGGTCTTGATGATCCTGAATGGTCGCCGGGACAAGCCCCGCATGAGATCGGCCGAAAACAGTTTGGTCGAATCTCGATCGCCAACTCAGATTCACAAGCCCGGCCTTATATGGACGGCGCTTTCGATGCCGCTTTTCTAGCGGTCGATGAACAAATTGCGTAGATTTGTAAGAAAGGATCCTTTGAAGTTTTTGATCGCTTTTCAAAAAAAAGCATCAAGGGTGAAAAATTGGAGACACTGCTTAATGAGCTGAAATGTCTGGGTTTGAAGCTAATCGATTGGTGGATAGCCTTCACAATGTCCCAATATTATCGGCGCTATTGAGAAAAAGATGGTTTGCCGAGTTGTTGGTTACAGGGTGATCTAGCATCATCAGCTGGCGCGTCTGAATGGGGCGCCGCGATTCAAACGATCCGCGAAAGCGCCTGCAGAAACGCGCAACAACATAAAGTCGATAAATTGCTTCTGCTAAGGGGCGATCTTTGTCAGAGCATCGCCTAAGTTCCTAAGCTCGACAACCCTGCACGCCATGGGCAGTGCCTTGTAGTTAGCCACTACCTTAAAACGTCGCAAGCAGCCTTGGTATGCTTGTTAGCCAATTACCGGTCTGTGCAAGGCTGATCAGAGGATCTGCAATTTAGTCCCGGCTGATGCGGCCGTAACTGTTAACACGGTTAAAAAAATGTTAAGAATGAACTTCAATTTAGCCCGCCAGGAACC
>JABGWC010000116.1 GCA_018645765.1 Gammaproteobacteria bacterium
AAGCGGATAAAAAGCCTGCGCCGTTGGTTGGCCTGCCAGCAGGCCTTCAATAGCATGTTGCAAAGTAATGGGTAGGGGCTGCCCGCTCTGAACCCCCAGCATATCGGCAATGATGAGGAGCGTCGCGGCAAGGGTTGGCTGCTCACTTAGGCGCTGCAGCACACCGAAATTGAATTCAGTGCCTTGCAACCATTTGTCCAGGTCTGCGGGTTCAAGAAAATACAGCCTGTGGGCTTTGATAAACGGCTCGACGGTAGGCGCAAACACTTGGTCAAACCCGCCGCGGGTGTCAAATGCGTCTTTCAGTAATTGGGTTGCAGTCTCCACCGCAAAGGCGTCCCTGCCGCGCACCACCACTAGGGCCGTTTGTTGATAGGTGGGAAAGGCGGCCTGAAAGGCTTGGTTGCTTTGATACCACTTCTGATCGCCCTTGGGTTGAATGAGTTGCCCAAGATCAGAGTTCAGTCGGCCTTCCGATAAAAAGGTGGCGGCGCCGCCGATACCGAGCGCAACGCATACCAGCAAGAGCATTTTCGCATGGGTTAACGCGCCCCTGATTAAGGGGGCGAGGCCAATCCTCATGAGGCATGACCCACGTCGGTCATGGGTTGCTGCGGTTTGGAGCTCGACTTGTCGCCGAGCACACGGTGATAGAGATTGCCCAACTGTGTAGCGGAAGCCTCATGGCGCCGGGTCAATGCAAACGTTCGATTTTGGTCTGCGAGAAATTGCCGGTCGCCAGGATTCGATAACAACGCATCTAGTTTTTGGGTGAGCATGTTTGGCGCCTCATCGGTAAAGGCGCCCATTGGGTCTTGGATGAGCTCGGATAAGGCGCTCGTATCAGTTCGATTGAGTAGGGTTGGGCAGCCGGCTGCCATGGCTTCGAGTGCGCTCATGCCTTCTAATTCAACCCGACTACACTGCACAAAGACGTCGGCTGTTCGATACAGGTCCTGGAGTTGCTCGTCTGTCACGCGACCGATCGTCGCGCTTACGCCCAGGGTTACAGCGAGTCGCTTGAGGTGCGCGCTAGCGGGGCCGGTGCCTGCGAGTGTTACGTGGATTTTGGCTCGATACTGTGATTGAGCAGCGGCCTTGAGTAGCAGCGATTGTTGCTTCTCTTGCGCGAGGCGGCCAACGCTTAATATTTGGAATTGATCGGTTCGGGTCTGACGGCTGCTGCGTGCAAAAAAATTGGCGGTGATGCCGTTGGAGAGTACATCGATTGGCTGAGACACGCCGTGTTGTCTTAAGAGCCTTTTGGCAAATTCAGAGGGTGCGATGACCTGATCCGAGGCTTGATAAAACAGACTCACAAACAATCGATAGAGACCGCGGGTCACGAAGGCTTGGTTAAGTCTGAGGTTGCGTTGGATATTTTCAGGTTGAACATGAAACGAGCTGATAACGGGTTTGTCGAGCAATCGGGCGGCCCTGATGGCTTGGTGTGCTAAAAGAAATGGGTATTGCACATGGATCAGGTCACAATCAGCGACAACGCGCTCGAGCAATCGACGGTTGGGTCGCGCCAGTGGGGCTTGCATCTGGTCAATAATCCGATTGGCGCCTGGAATCGATAACTTGGGGAAATGGATTTCGTGGTTCGCAGTCTGATCTGGGGCATTGCCCGTTTTTAGAATTTTGAAGTTGAATTGATTAGACAGGGCGGCCACAAATCGCCGAGTCGAGACCACCGTGCCATTGAATGGAAAATCCCAAGGATCAATCACAAGCCCGATAGTTGGCTTCGACGTCATGGTGCGCCTCGGCAACGCATTGGTTTACCGTCGACTGCGAGGGTGCGTAACGGGTCACATCGTCTAGCGATGACTTTTGAATTGGCGCCTGCAGGGCTGCCGAGTTGCGGTTTCAACATGTCGCAAAGATCAAATATAATTGTTATAGACCAGATCATACTGTGATCAAGGCGAAGCTCAATAGGGGGCTGATGCGATCGCCCTGGCGAAACATTCCGCTTCTGTCCTTTTTTTATGGGTAAGATCCGCCATAATGTGAACTCGATAAAGTCCTTAGGACGACAGGTGAAAATAAGCGTTATTTTTACAACCTATAACGCCCCGAAATGGCTTGAGAAAGTGTTGTGGGGTTTTGCCAATCAAACCGATTCGAATTTTGAAGTGATCGTGGCTGATGATGGCTCTGGGCCTGAGACCAGCGCTGTGATTCATGCTGCGCGCGCCCAAGGTCAGAAAAATGTGCGTCATGTCTGGCATGAAGATCACGGTTTTCAGAAGTGTCAAATCTTGAACCGGGCCATCTTAGCAGCGACTGGGGAGTATTTGATTCTGACGGATGGAGACTGCGTGCCGCGCAAGGATTTCGTAAGCCAGCATCGGGCCGCCGCTCGGCCAGGATTTTTTTTGAGTGGCGGCTATTTAAAGTTGGCTTTGCCTGCCAGTCGGGCCATCACGCAGGAGGATGTGGTTGCGCAGCGGTGCTTTGATCCGGCCTGGCTTAAGGCCCAAGGAATGCCGATGTCTCTCAAATTTCTAAAATTGAGAGCGAAAGGATTGGCATCAAAGATCTTGAATCGATTAACACCAACAAAGGCAACCTGGAATGGTCATAACGCCTCTTGTTGGAAGACCGATGCTTTGTTGGTCAATGGCTTTGATGAGCGCCTTCAGTATGGCGGCTTAGATCGAGAGTTTGGCGAGCGTCTCGTTAACGCCGGCACCAAGACCAAGCAAATTCGGTATAGCGCCATTACCGTGCATTTGGATCATCCTAGGAGCTATGAGTCACCGGAAGGTTGGGCTCATAATCAAGGGATTCGGCAGGGCGTGCGTCTTCATAAAATTGTTGTAACCCCAGCTGGAATTGATCAGCTAACCTGATGCGTGCAGCTCATGCTTGAGCCAGTGCCCGGTAATGGTCTAGTAAGGTTTGGGCCTCGGTTTCAACCGCATATCGATCAAGGACCGTTTGCCGAGCATTGGCGGCTAAGCGGGACCGGAGATCGCCATCCGTTATCAGACGCTTCAGTGCGGCTTCTGTGCTTGGTACGTCGCCGACATCAACGAGTAAGCCGTCTTCTTCGGGGGTCAGAATATCTGGCCAGGCGCCGGCGCGACTCGCAATCACAGCTCTCGCGCTGCTCATGGCTTCGAGAACGGTTAAGCCGAAGCCTTCGTTGCGGCTGAGGGCGGTAACAATCGACATACAGGCAAAAAGTCTCGGCAATTCCTCGAAGGGTCGCGGGCCGGTAAACACGACGCGATCCAGCACGCCGGCGCGCTCGGCTTGTTGCTTGAGGCCATTGACGAAGGGTTGCTCGGCGGGCTTGATCTCGCCAACGATGATGAGAGCCCAATCCCTGTGACACGCAAGCAGGGGCAGTGCCGCGTTCACCAAGACATCAACGCCTTTTTGGACCCGAACCCGCCCAAAAATCCCAATATAGTGCTGGGCTGGGGTGAGAAGGTCTGCCGGCAAGGCAACTGGCTCGAGTGCAGGCTGATACCGCTCAGTGTCAATACCATGTGGAATCAGTTTTTCTGGCGACGTTTCCAGATAGTCCGCGGCGGCTTTACAGGTTGAGATCACACTGTCCATCTGCTTCATGAGCCAGCGAGTAAACCGAGTGTGGTGCCGCTGGGCCGTTGAGGTGAATAGGAGTCGCACCGTGCAGCGGGCAAGGAATCGCAGGATCAGGCCCTGAATCATTTCGTTGTTTCGTCGCGCGTGGAACACAACGATCCGCCCTTTAGCCTGCTGGCTGCGAAGCTGCCGCAACAACGTGAAAAATCGCACTCGCGGCGTCGCGCTCGGTAAGTGCCAGGCGCCGAGCACCACCAAGGATGCTTGGTCTTGTTGGTGTGCGAGCACCTGCAGCATAGTCGAGGTGACGCCGGAAAAGCGCCGATTGGCGTTGCCTAAAATGACTTCCGGAAAGGGGTCGTTAGCAGGCGGTGTCATGGCGATTTCGGTTCACACTGTGTCAAAGGGATGCTCTCAGGTAAGACCCAAAAAAATGATTCTGATGCAAAGGCTTACTGGGTCGCAAGGCGCTTTTCGCGATTAATTCAGCACACTATCGCGCGCGCAACTGAATGTTGAGCAAGCCTGCAATCTTTTCAGGCCAGGCGATGATGATAGACTTCAGGCCTTAATCGAAGCTAGGAGTCCAAAAGAATGACCGTGTCGCTGATCTTATATTATGCGCCGGGGGCTTGCTCAATAGCTAGCCACATTGCACTCCAAGAAGCACAGATCCCGTTCGATCTGAGATCGGTAGCATTGGGTGCCGGTGAGCAGCGCTCACCCGACTTCTTGGCGTTGAATCCGAAGGGACGTATTCCGTTGGTAATCACGCCGTTTGGTCCGCTCACGGAAAACCCGGCGATTCTCGAGTATGTCGCCGCACTTGCGCCCGAGGGTCAACTCGCGCCGGTTAACAACGCAGCTAAGCTCGCAAAGATGCGAGAATTCAACTGCTTCTTGTCTGCGACCGTGCACGTGGCGCATGCTCACGGCCCGCGAGGGGGTCGCTGGGCTAAAACTGAAAGCGCACTGCAAGATATGAAGGCGCAAGTGGCTGACAATATGTTGTCGGCATTTGAATTGATTGAGCAAACGTTGCAAAGCGGGCCTTGGGTTTTGGGAAAAGACTTCTCGATTGCAGATGCTTACCTTTATACCTTTGCCCGTTGGTTGGAGATGGACCGGGTGGATACGCGGGGACTGAAGCGGGTCCTTGCCCATCGAGCTCGAATGGAGCAGCGGCCAGCAGTCCAAGCGGTTTTGGCCGCAGAGGGTATTGCTTATAGCCGCGACGGTCCTCGCAAGACCGGGGCCGAAAAACCGTCACTAAACCGTTAAAAATGAATCGTTCGAGGTGTCTATGAGATTGGCAAAGCCCTTCATTGATGTGGGTGTACAGACTAACCAGCGTGAGTCCATGTTGTCATTTTGGGGGCAGACGGTTGGGCTTTCGTTTGAAGAACTGTTGAAAGTCGGTGGCGGTACGCATCAGCTTCGACATCATTGCAATGGCTCGGTGTTTAAACTGAATCATTTGCGCGCGCCGCTTCAAGGCTTACCCAAAACGGGCTACCAAGGACTGATTCTGGCGGAGGATTCGGTGGATGAACCGGTGACAATGCTGGATCCCGACGGTAATCGGGTGACTCTAGTGCCACAAGGTTACGATGGCATTGATCAAATCGCTATTGAGTTGAGCGTTCGATCGCTTGCAGTCCATCACCAGTTTTTGACAGAGGTGCTGGCGCTGGAGGCGGTTAGTGATCGCTGCTATCTTTGGGGTGAAACGCGATTTTACTTATCAGAAGACCCCAACCAGGGCTACTGTGATGAGATGCAAGGACTGGGTTATCGCTACCTGACTGCCCAAGTGTTTGATGTGGACTATGAGCATGAGCGGGCTTTGAGTTTAGGGGCAACGGAAGGTCGAGGGATTGTGACCTTGGGGGAAACTGCGCGAATTTCTTTTATCCAAGACCCCGATGGGAATTGGATCGAGCTTTCGCAGCGCGCCTCGCTGACCGGGCCGTTACCCGTTTAAGTCGGTCAGCGGTGGCTGCAACGAATCGAGCCGT
>JABGWC010000046.1 GCA_018645765.1 Gammaproteobacteria bacterium
CAGTTTTCGAGCCTCACAACGTTTGGGATCAAATGGCGATTCAGGCCAATGCCGAGCGACAGGGTTCGCTTGCTTGGCCGGCGATGGTGCCCGCTTTTCCAGAGCATACTGACGAGCTCTTGGCCCTATCGACGCTCGAACTCAAAAGTGGTGATTTTCTCGACGCCCTGCTGAGCAAACAAGCGGCCTAAGACTCCGGATTGGCCGCGAAAGCTGGATGCGTGTCGTCCACGGGCGACCAGTTCGTTGCTGTTTTCTGCCAAAAGCTGGAGGTGATTTCAACCCATGTCGAATCATCAAGGCTACCCACCTTGATAAACTTGATGGCCGGCATTTCTGCTACATAGCTGATCAGCGGCGAGCCGCAGTTTGCGCAAAAGCCTCGCGTGACATGGCTGCCCTGGCTGCCCACAACGGTAAAGGTTTTTAATTCGCCCATTAGATTCAACGAGTCCACTGGAATAAAGAGGATCGTTGCCTTGCCGCTACCAGTGCTTTTTTGACAATCTTTGCAATGGCAATGATGCGCCGACAACACATCCGTTCTCGGGAACGTATAGCGGACCTCGCCACACAAGCAGCCACCGCGCTCCAAGGTTGATTCTTCTGTCATAGTCTTCTCCTATTGCATTCAGGCATTGATTAATCGATCAACGCTACGCTCGATTCAACTTAGTTGATCGGTGCGCTTTAAGCGCCGCGCCCCTACCGCTTCAAGGCGGCGTTGGCCAGCATCGGTTATCCGTTCGATAAACCGCATCGGTTGACCGCTCGCCTAAAAGCGATAAAGGTGCGCCGGCAAAGTAGGGATCCTGCGTGGGTTGCGTTCGACTCCAATCAACCCGTTCACTTCGATACGCCATTTTCCATTCGCCATTGATTTTCACATATCGATCTAAGTACCGACCCGCGATGACAATGTCCAATGGGCCGGACGCGTCCGCCACCTTGTGGTAAGCATTAAAATAGATCTCACCAAAAGCTTCTTCGCCATCAAACTCGATGAGATGATTCCCGATCATGTGATGATTGGCGATATGCCCTTCGAGCGCCGTGATTGCATAGTCGATAAACACCTCTGGCGTGCCATTGATAAAGCCATACTCACAATAGGCATCCGCGCTAAAGACCGAGTGCAACAAGGTTCGGTCTAACCGATCTAACCCCCGCATGTAGCGACACGATAGTGCATAAATTTCTTGTTGATCCGCGAGATTTTGTAGGTCGCTCATAACTTCTCCTTTGCTTCTGGGTTACGCCCCAGGTTGATGCCTCGGTTAGTTGGGTTTTCAAGCCCCGTTATCCGCTCATTATTTTTAACCCACCGATCTGTTGATCAACGGTTTTTCAGTCAAGGCTCCGCGTTACCGGCCAGGCCTTAGAGAACACTTCAGCGCCTAAATACGCAGTCTTGAGCCATGGACGTTTGGTCTTGCGTAACGTTTAAAGGCGGATCACTCGACAATCGCCACCGATCCAGATGCCAAATGATGCCATGACGCATCCTGTTGATTGTTCAGTCCCTTGGTTAACGCCGCGAAAGAACCCTCACCGCGCTCATCAACCACCGCTCGACGACGACTCCAATCCATCACCACACGCCGGAAATTGAATTTCCAATTTGAGCCATCACATTCGAAGCGATCTAAATAACGGCCTGAGAACACCATCTCGGAGGCACCATCAAGCAGCAGATGTTTTGCAAACACCAAGCTCTCGGTTGCCGCGTGCTGCTCACTCAAAAACTCAAACACCGTATTCGTGACGCGATGCTGGGTGAGTTGGTACTGCCCCGCCAGAGCGCCCATCACAAGATCCGCAAACACATGGGCCTCGCCTTTGAACCCACCATAATCAACCGTCGCCGATGGCCAATACACGGCCTTCATCAAACTCGCATCCAAACGATCCAGCGCTCGACTGTGGCAATTCAGTAATTCAACAATTGCCAAGCGAGCCCCCATGTCCGCCGCTGACGGCACCTGCCCGGGTAAACTGATCATGATGACCTCCTTTTATTCAGACATCCTTAATGTCTTTTATCGACCGCCAATGCTGTGATTACCGATCATTCTTCCACCTGTTGTCCTCGATGCCTTGAACGCAATAGAACACCTTGAGGTTACCATGGAAAAATCCGCTATTGATCGGACTCAATGACGCCTCCCGTACTGCCTCGCCCCTTCAACCGCAATGCAGCTAGCAAGACTCATTGGGCCTCTCAAGATACAACTTATCTAAATCTTCTAAGCGATTGCAAAACCTGAGCGTTTAACGCAGATCATACGAGGGTTCCCGCAACGCCAAGAAGACCCCAACAACTTAACACGTCGCAATCATCTGTGGCATGCTCACCGCTCACCGTATTTTTTTGCACAAAATTGGAGTCGTGAACATGTCAGAGACAGAAAAAGGGCAGGCTCGCGCCGCAGGCAGATCCGTTCATGACGTTTTAGCGACCGACGCAGTGCCCGCCCCGCCCCCTTTGCTCGCCTCGGCTTATGATTTTCTCGGTGATGCCGACCTCGACGCCCAGCGCTATACAGACCCAGGCTTTGCCGCCAAAGAAATGACAAAAATGTGGGCCAAAACCTGGCAATGGGCCTGTCGGGAGGAGCACATTCCGGAGGCAGGTGATCGCTATGTTTATGACATCGGCCCTTACTCGGTCATTATTTCCCGCGATGACACCGGCGTGCTGCACGCTTTTAGAAACAGCTGCACCCATCGCGGTACTCGACTGATTGGGAGCGAAGGCACGGGTTTTGGCACCGGGATTACGTGTCCGTTTCACGGTTGGTCTTGGCACTGCGACGGCACACTCGAACAAATCCCGGCAAAGTGGGATTTCCCACATGTGCAACCACAGACCCATGATTTAAGACCCGTAGCCTGCGCCGTTTGGGGTGGCTTTATCTTTATCAACTTAGACACAGCGGCGACGCCCTTGTCGGATCAACTGGAAGTCATGTCGGAACACTTCGAGCACTTTCCGCTGGATACCCGCCGCATCAAAGTACATGTTCAAAAACGCCTCCCGGCGAATTGGAAGGCGGCTCAAGAGGCTTTTTTAGAGGCCTATCACAATGTTGAGACCCATCATTCACCAAACGGCGCCAACACCCAGTACGATATTTTTGGGCGATTTGTCACTCGATTTATTCACAACACGGGCACCTATAGTCCGGAAAGCTTAAATGATTATCCTGGCACAGAGTGGCGCGACCCGGTGCTCACAGAAGCGGAAATTCTGGCGAGGACCGTCGGCGTAACGCGTGAATTAGAGGCTGGCGAAACGGCGCGCGCCGTCGCCGCTGAAGATGGCCGATCCCGGCTGGCCAACGCGCTGGGTGAATCCCAAGCAGACCTAAGCGACAGTCAGATCCTGGACTCCATTGAATATCATCTATTCCCGAACATGTTTTTTTTTCCGGGGATTAATATTCCCATGGTCTATCGCTTTAGGCCGGATGGTGACCAGGTCGATACCTGCTTGTTCGACTTACTCATTCTCGAGCCTTGGCCCGTCGGTCAAGCGAAACCCTTTCCGCCAGAACCGGTGTTCTTGGATGTCAACCAATCCTATACCGACGTGCCTGAACTCGGCTGGCTTGGGCGGGTTTACGATGAAGATACGGGGAATCTTGCGCTGCAGCAGCAAGGCTTAAAATCTGCGGGGAAAGGCTTAACCCTTGGCAATTATCAAGAGGCAAGGATCCGGCGCATCCATCAAACCCTAGACGAGTTTTTGAAAGCGTAGCTGAAGAAAAGGCGAAGATGCGGAATCAACGTTAAGTATTCTTTGCCTCTAACTCAGCACGGATTTCAGCATGTCGGGCTTCTGTGATGGGGTAGTTCCAAACGATTGCCGCCCCTGTCAAAAAGAACAAAGACGGGAAGGTCGAAAACAAGAACCGCAAACCAAACAATTCGTCTTCGCCATTACTGACGCCCGCTTCAAAACCAAAGAAACTCAGACCAAATAACGCAATGGCTCCGCCAAAAGACGCCGTCGCTTTTTGGGCAAACGACCAAGCTGAGAAAAACAATGCCGCACGATTTTCGCCGGTTTCGAGCGTGTCCAAATCAATAACATCGGCCTTCATGGAATTGGGTAGGGTTTGCGAGAACCCCCCGGCAGCGAACCCCGTCATAAGGGTCATCGGTAACATCCACCAGAAATCACCAGGCCCCAATAGTAAATAACAGGGGTGTGCAAACGCCAGCATGAAAAAGGATACTAGGTAGGCTCTGTGCTTGCCAACTCGCTTTGAAAATGCAACCCAAAATGGCACGGCGATAATACTCGCCGCATAAAAAAAGCTGAGCATATAAATCGCCTTGTCTTCGGCCTGCAAAACATCAGCAATGAAAAACAGGTACAGGGGTGTTGTGACATTAAGGCCAAGCGAGCCAATCATAAAGGCTAACACCAGCCGCTTAAACGGCCCGTTTGCGGCCATTAATTTCAAACCCGCCAGAGCGCTGACTTGTTGCCTGGGCTGATAGGGTGCCTCGGCAACATTGGTTAGTGTGAGGGTTACGCAAATGGGCATGAGCACCAACATAGTTAACCCCACCAATTCAAGTACGACGCTAGACCCGCCGATGCCGAAAATAAGCAGCGCCATAGCGGGTATCAATTGCGCGGAGAGCGAGCCCAAGGAATTAAAAACCGCCCGACTGCCAGTGACTTTACTGCGCTCATGATAATCCGTAGAGAGCTCCGAACCCCAAGCATAGTAGGGAATGAGCATCATGGTGATGGCCACAGACAGCATGAAACTCCACAAAGCCAGATGAACCCAATTCATTTGGGCATCATTAAAGAGCAGCCCGTAGATCGGACGCATATAAACTTGGCCCAGATCCGGCAAGAACAGCTGGAACACTGAGAGCATCATTAAGGGCGTGGCCAAAGCAATCCAGAGTTTGCGACGGCCAAACCGACTGCGCGTATGATCGCTCAAGTAACCGACCAATGGGTCGGTTATGACATCCGTCCATCGCACTAAAAACAAGATGGTCCCAATCACAACCAACGGCACGCCCATATCACTCGCATAGAAGCGCGGAATGAATACAGCGACAGGGAACAAAGACAAGGCGATCGGGAGATCGGTGAGCCCGTAGAAGAACAATGACTTTCGGGTAAGCTTCATCGGCGCGTCATCCTTGTATTCGCCTTTCGCCCTGAGCTGAAGCAGCAGATCTTTATAAGGCGCTGCCGTCGCCAGCCGAGTAAGGCTTCGTCGTGGTTCGCTATAATTTCAGATGGCGAGAAGTTAATTTGCATGTTAGGTTGCCCACAAGATAGTGGGTTCCAAGGAAGATCGCAACAATGAACAACACCCAAGTATTACTCAAGCGGCGGCCCCAAGGCGCACCCGTGGCCGACGATTTTGAGGCCGTGACAACGACGCTCATACGGCCCCAGGAGGGCGAAGCCCTCATTAAAAATGAATACATTTCGATGGATGCGGGTTTTAGAAACTGGATGGACGAAGACGCTGGTGACGCAGTACTGCCTGCCATGGCGTTGGGACAGCCCGTTATGGGATTAACCGTCGGCATGGTCGCAGAAAGCCGTCATGCAACGCTCAAGGAAGGCGATCTTGTCATGGGTCGTTTGGCTTGGGAGCAATACTCACTTGCAGGCGACGACTTCCTCGTTGTCCTCGATCATCAAGACGCCGACACACCAAAGCACTTCCACCTGGGTATTTTGGGTGATACCGGGATGTCCGCCTACTTTGGTTTGACCGATATTGGACAACCCAAGGCGGGTGAAACCGTTGTGATTTCTGCGGCAGGCGGGGCCGTTGGGTATGTTGCTGGCCAAATTGCCAAATTGATGGGCGCCGGCCGAGTGGTAGGCTTGACGAGCAGCAACATAAAGGGAGAACGACTAAAATCAGAACTAGGCTATGACGCCTTTATCAACTATCAAGAATCGGACCTCGATCAACAGTTCTCAGCCGCCTGCCCAAACGGAATCGATGTGTATTTCGATAATGTTGGCGGCCCCATCTTGGAAACCGTTTTAAATCACGTCAATGTTGGGGCTCGAATCCCATTTTGTGGCGCTGTGGCTGATTACAATAACAAACAGCCCCAAGGGCCCTCCAATCTTTTTCAAATTGTGACCAACTCCGTTCGGATGCAAGGCTTCATGACCCACCTTCAGCTTGAACGCTATCCGGAAGCGCGAGGCCAGTTAACCGCTTGGATGAAAGCGGGACAAATTAAATCGCTAACCCACGAATATGACGGCGTCGCGCGGTGCGGCCAAGCCTTTGCAGACTTGTTCGCAGGCAAGAACTTTGGCAAAACGCTGGTGAAAGTCTAAGCCAGGCCTGGCTGAAGTCTTACCTGCCCGCAGCCACTCATCACGATAAGATGAGCCTAGGATTGTTCGCGACGCCGAGTGAGCCTCTGCAGGCCGCTGCACGTGAACTCACTTGATAAAAATGCCAAACCAGAAACCGATTCGACTTCGACAATGTCGTTCTATGCGCCGAAACTGCTAAAAATTATCAAAATTAAATATATTAACGCAAATTGCTTCAGATTTGCGCCATTCTGCACCTCAATGATTGAATTAATTCAGCAGCGTGTGATAACTTTTCCTTTGGAGAGGGGCGTAGTACAGCATGAGCGGTTTAGGCTTTATGTGTTCACCGCCAAATTGGCACTCCCAATTACTGAGGGGGATACGGCAAATAATGGAAGGTCAGATGAAACGCGAAAACTTAAAAAAACTTGCTCAGCTAAAGGCTGTGATTCTAGGCATGGAAAAGGATTTTGGTCTGGATGATCTTACAGAGCAGGAGAGAAGAATCCTGAGCGCGATGTCTGAGATTGGGACAACCGACGACAGCTTGGTGAGCAGTAAAGCGCTACGCAATAGTTTGTATTGCGTCGATCTTTCCGCGCCAACCTACCACAGAGCGCTAAAGGCCTTGCTTGACAAGCAGTATTTAAAGCCTGCAGAGGGTCGAAAGACCGGCTTGTATCGCCTCTGCTTGTAGGTCAAATTGCTGGACGGGCTGTTGTTTTGGGCGCTAGCAATGTCAACCTATTACTGAGCGCCGCACAGCCGTTGAGACCTAAGACCGACACGGTTATGCGGTCTCGCATCCGGCATCGATTACAGTCATCCGCGTTTGCTTCTCAGCCCACGCTACCCATCCTGAATTGTTTTCGACTGCTTCTTTTGCTATTTGCTCAGACAATTCATCGCGCTGTACCGATCGCCGCTCTAAGCCAGCCCAATTCCGGCTCGATCCGGTGCACTTCGTCCAAAACAAGGCATCGAACCCCACCTGCACTGCACACGCCCACACCGCACTACGCCCAATCCATCAAGATGCCGGGGCAACTCTAAAATGCGCACCAAGCAAAACAAGCTCCTGGGCGAGCTCATGGCAGGTGCCTTCATTATTTTCTGGTTCCTAATCAGTTACCTGCTCAGCTACCAAAGCATTAACGCGCTCATATCGCCGATCTCTAATTTGATGACCGTCGTGCCCTTCCTGATTTTTTTACCCCATGGCGTCCGTGTCATCGCAGTTTATTTCCTTGGATACAAAGCCGTTCTGCCGCTCTTCATAGCACAATTACTGCTCTATCAACTTTTCGAAAACATGCCGCCTAATGAGGTCCACATACCCCTTGCTGCTGTGGGCGCGCTCAGCCCTTTAATTGCTTTCGAGCTCCTGCGCGTCTGTGACTTAAAGAGTTACTACAGACCCAACCCGCCGGACGCAATGCCCAACACTGTGGGCCCTCCTTTGCTTGCGGGTATTCTTGCGGCCATTTTTAACGGGTTATTGACCCTGGCGATTTTACTTTTTAATGAAAGCCCCGTTGCGAATCTAAACTTTCTACTGGGCTATCTTATTGGTGATCTGCTAGGGTTTTTGGTCATCTTGGGCTTGATCGTCACAGTACGAAATCTCCGTGATTCATTGAAGAACAATCACAACAATTCTTGATCCCACTTGGGCTGCGAAAGAATGCCGCCTCAACAAGTAAATTATCGAGCGACGTCCAATCAGCAGAGGCCCTGCTGCCGATCCAAACCAAACACGTCAAACAAGTGGGCGTCGGCCGCTGAGCGGCTCGATATCGTTTACCGCCCCTCGACTCGGCCGTACACATCATCAAAACGAATAATATCATCCTCACCGAGATAACGACCCGATTGCACCTCGATAATCTCGAGTAGCGTGTCACCCGGATTCTCCAAACGATGGGTCGAGCCCAGGGGAATATAAGTCGACTGGTTTTCAACCAATTCAAACACCTGGTCATCGCAGGTGACCCGTGCAACCCCTGACACCACGACCCAATGCTCCGCCCGATGTGCATGCTGTTGCAGGGATAGGCGCTGGCCTGGCGTCACGCCAATGCGCTTGGTCTTATGTCTGGGACCCTCATCGACAATCTCATACCATCCCCAGGGTCGGTTGACGCGCCGGTGCAGCAGATGTTCAGCCCGACCCGAGTCCTGCAACCGGTCGACCACCGCCTTGACCTGCTGGCTTTGACTGGCTGCCGCAACCAACACGGCATCAGCCGTCTCAACCACGACAACCTCTTCAAGCCCCACCACCGTCACCAACCGGTTTTCGGCGAACACCAAACTATTCGCCGTATTTTCAAAAATTACATCTCCCTTCGAGACATTCAGATCTGAATCCTTATTGCTAACCGTCCAAAGAGATTGCCAAGACCCAATATCGCTCCAACCCGCTGACAAAGGCACGACCGCGACGCGCTTGGCAACTTCCATCACGGCATAGTCCACCGACTCCGCGGGACAGTCTTCGAAGGCCTTGGGATTTGGCCGAATAAACGCTTGATCAACGCGCCGATCCTGCCACGCGGTCTCGGTATACTGTGCGATCAGCGGCGCGTGCGCCTTCAAGGCCGTTAAGAACGTCTGTGATTGAAAGACAAACATTCCGCTATTCCAGTAATACTGCCCAGAATCAACATACGCCTGCGCCTGCTCAAGATCCGGTTTTTCAACGAATCGGGCAACGTGATAGCCGCTCTGAATCGCCTTCGCGCGTTCAATGTACCCGTACCCGGTTTCTGGCGCCGCGGCCTCAATGCCAAAGGTTACGAGGTGCCCATCCGTCGCCAATTCAGTCGCGGCTCGAATTCCGGAATGCAAAGCATCCAACTTCGTAATCACATGATCTGAGGGCAGTACAAGGAGCATGTCCTCAGGATCAACCTCTTGCGCGGCCAATGCCGCCAGCGAAATGGCGGGCGCGGTATTGCGGCCAATCGGTTCTAGAATCACCTGAACATCAGGGTAACCAATCTCTGTCATTTGGGATTGAACGAGGTAGCGATGCGCTTCGTTACAAACCAAAATGGGTGCAGCAAGGCCGTGCAGCCCATTCAATCTGAGCACCGTATTTTGCAGCAAACTATGATCATTCAGCAGCGCGAGTAGCTGTTTCGGATAACCTTGGCGCGACATCGGCCAGAGCCTGGATCCAGCGCCACCGCAGAGAATAACGGGTTGGATAAACATAGCGATTCACCACGGGATTTTTAAGAGTATACCGTACAACCCGACGCGATGATCAGGCCTCGGCCACTCGGTCATCGCCTTTTAAATAGGCCGCCGAAAGCCTTTGGTAGTAACGCGCATTGGCGACGTTCTCATCAGTTTGATCTCGGGTTGCAATCAGCTTTGCCGGAACGCCGCCAATGACAGAGTACTCTGGAAAAACCGCGTTCTCGCGAACGATCGCCTGGCCCGCAACAATAGAGCCACGCCCGATCTTGGCGCCGTCCATGACCACCGCATGAATGCCAATTAGGCAGCCATCGCCAATGTCACACCCATGCAGGGTGACATGGTGCGTAATCGAACAATCCTCGCCAATCCGAGTGCCGGTTGAGACGCCCTCATGAATCATCACAAAATCTTGGATATTGCTGCGCGCACC
>JABGWC010000045.1 GCA_018645765.1 Gammaproteobacteria bacterium
AACCTCTCGGCGTAAAGACGAATCCGTCCAAGATGTGCCTCTGTCGGTCACCGCTTTCGGCGAGGAGGCCATTGCACAAATCAAGCCCAATACCTTGCGAGACTTTGACGGCCTAGTGCCAAACGTCTACATCGGCATGAACACCGCAGGGCCAGGCGCTAGTGCGCTGTATATTCGAGGCGTAGGCTATGCCGACATCGAGAAAACACAGAGTCCACAAGTGGGGGTCATTGTCGACGGCATTCAAATGGGCTCTAGCACCGGGCAGTTAATCGATGTTTTTGACGTTGAATCGATCGAAATCAATCGCGGGCCACAAGGCGTACTCTTTGGCAAAAACACGATTGGTGGCAACATTGTTGTGAACCGGGTCAAACCACAATTCAATGATTTTGGGGTCAAAGCCAGCGCCGAAATGGGCAACTATAACGGCCGAACGATGAAAGCCCGCGTCAACATCCCGTTGATCGATGATACCTTGGCCTTTAAGTTTGGAGCGATCTCAAGAGAAAGAGATGGTTTCTATAACAATGTGAATCTCAATCGAACCTCTGGGGACATTGATTTTTCTTCGCAGACAGCCGCCCTTGCCTGGGCGCCTAGCGATCGCGTCGAGGTCAATCTAACGTATGACCATATCGGCGATCGCTCGCAAACTATGCCGCAAGATCCCCGTTTCGATGGAGATAATCGCTTTGTAAACCGCGCCGATAAAGTCGAACCTACACGGTATGAGGTAGACCAACTCGGCTTAAAAATTGACTGGGACCTATCAGACACCATGACGCTGCACTACGTTGGCGGCTCAGCTAATGGCCGCGATGTGGTTAATCAGGATTTCGATGGTGGCGATATCAATGGCGCGGCGATCCCCTTCGCGCAATTGCACACCTTGCGTGACCAAAAATACGATATTCAATCTCAGGAACTGCGGCTTGATATTGAGGTCAACGAACACGTGTCAGCCATGGTTGGCTATTATGACTTCGCCTCTGATCTTGCATTTAGACAGGATACCAATAACATTTTGCAGCTACCCAATGTCGCAATTTTCGGCGCAAATGTACCCTGCGCTGCGGCCGGTTTCAGAAATAATGCGACCCCCGGATTAGAAACCTTCTGTCAGTTCCCAAATGCGCGTAGTACCCAGCTCGCAGGCGAGACGGTGGACTCCAAAGCCTGGTTCGGCTCGATTAGTTATCGGGCAACCGATGATTTCGAAGTCACGCTTGGCGCGCGATCAATCGACGAAAGTAAATCCGCTTATAACGGCTACACCGACTTCAGTTTCAATGCCGCAGACGGTCGAGCTGCCAATCCGGTTTACGATGACGTATCGGCTGCCGGCTACAATGAGCATGATTTTAGAGGCTTAGCGAGCATTCCAGGTGCGTCTTATGAGGCGCCAGAAAAATCATGGTCTGAAACGATTATCACAGCGTCTGCAAGTTATCGAATTTCCGATCAGTCCTTGGCCTACGCAAGCTACTCAGAGGGCTTTAGAAGTGGTGGCTTTAGTATTCGAAATGCCTCGGGCCCAGACCGAGCGGGCTATAACCCAGAAACCGCCGATCAGTTCGAAATTGGGGTTAAGAATGACTTCTTGGATAACCGCCTCAGAGTCAATCTCGCCTACTATGTCTTAAACCGAGAAGGCGCGCAGTTTTCTTCAATTATCACCCTGCCTCCAGGGTCCATTCCAGGCACCACGACTTACATTAATAATGGTGGCGAAAGCGAGTCTAAGGGCATCGAAATCGAAGGTCAGTGGTTCATGAACGATAATCTCCGTTTGATCTTCAATTACGGTACGATCGACGTCGAAAACAGTGCCTTCACGCTCGCTTGCGAGCTCGTTGATGGCTGTGTCACTGCGGTCGTGGGAGAACTTGACCCATCTGGCACGCTGCGAAATCTTGGCGGCGGCTCTGACTCACGACAACCCGAAGATAGCTTATCGATCAGCCTGGCATACGATCAAGAAATGGGCGGCGGATTATTTGGCGCAAATGTTGGGTACAAGACTGTCGGCGACTTCTTACTCGTTAATACCGGCGGTGGTGCAGATCAGCGCCTGTACGAGGGTGGCTATGCTCAAATGGATGCCCGCATCAGTTACAGTTTTGAAACCAGTGGGGGTGATCAATGGTCCATTACCGCCTTTGGCAAGAACCTAACCGATGAGGCCTTCAAGGAACATGCCTTATTCTTAGGGGGCCCAACAACAGGTTTTCAGGGCTGGGGCGCCCCGCGCACTTACGCCCTTGAGCTCGTTTGGAATCATTAAGGCCTCAACGGCATTAAAAAGCAGGCTCAGGCCTGCTTTTTTTTGCTCGGAACCCATCAAGGCAATCACGTCCAAACACTAGCCCAAGCGCCTTAGGACGAACAACCCGATTGACGGGCTGAGATGCCAATCAAATTACAAAAAAATCATCATTGACTGTTTTTAGTGATGTTCGATACTCTTGGGTAACTTTTGCGACCCTTGACCACAATCATGCGTCAGTTAACACTGCGTGATTAGTTCCTAAAAAGGACAGGACACCCCATCATGAACAAAACCACGCACAAGACGTTTTGTCGATTTTGTCATGCCTACTGCGCCATTGAGGTCGATGTCGAAGATGGCAAGCCCATTGAAGTTCGCGGTGATGCCTCCGACCCTGTCTACGGCGGCTATACCTGTATCAAAGGCCGTCAACTACCAGAGCAACACACAACGCCGAAGGGCGTGCGTGAAACACTAAAGCGGCAGAGGAACGGAGATTTCGAGCCGATCTCAGTTCACTCAGCAATGGATGAAATCGCTGAAAAAATTCAGCAGCTTATTGCGGAACATGGTCCTCGCAGTGTCGCGACCTACGTCGGATCCTTCGGCTACCAAAATTCTGCAGCAATCCATGTAGCGAAGGCCTGGCATCAGAGCGTCGGTTCGCCAAGTTATTACACCTCAGTCACCATCGATCAGCCCAGTCGAAAAATCGCGCAATCACAATTTGGCACTTGGTCGGGCGGCACGCATGCTTTTACCGGCGCCGATGTCTGCATGATGATCGGCAACAACCCGGTGGTGTCGATGTATACCCAATTTGGCGGCCCGCCACCGTTTAGCCCCTATGCCCGAATCCGAGACGAGATGAAACGCGGCATGAAAGTCATCGTGGCGGACCCTCGTCAGAGTGAGGTTGCAAACAGAGCGACCCTGCACCTACAGGTTACGCCCGCAGAAGATCCGACCTTACTCTCCGCCATGATTCGCTATATCGTGAAAGAGAATCTGCATGATGCCGCCTTCTGCGCTGAGCACGTCGACAACTTTGCCGAATTCACGGCCCTGGTTGAACCCTTTACGCCGGACTACGCTGCCAAGCGCTGCGGGGTTCCAGCGGCCGACATCATTCAAGCGGCGCAGATTTTCGGTGAAGCAAAACGGGGCGTCGCCGTCAGCGGCACTGGACCCAACATGTCGCCCCGCTCAATCCTCACGATGCATCTGATTGGCGTTCTGAACACCCTGTGTGGCCGGGTCAACCGAGTGGGTGAACGCGTGGCAAACCCAGGCGTTTTACAGCCTGCTCGTCCGCGTTACGCCGAAGTCATCGGCCCAGAGCACGCCTACGGCAAAGGACCCTGGTCACGGGTTAGAGGCTTGGGTGAAATTTTAGGCGAGATGCCAACCGCGACGCTCAGCGATGAGATCTTGCTGGAAGGCGAGGGTCAAATCAAAGCGCTGATCTGTCTGGGTGGCAACCCCGTCGTTGCTTTTCCGGATCAAGACAAAACGGTTCGCGCAATGCAAAAGCTCGAGCTTTTGGTTTGTGTTGACCTGTACCGTTCGGCCACAGCGAAATTGGCGGATTACATCATTGCACCAACACTCAGCCTTGAGCGAGACGATGTGACCATGCTAACCGACACTTGGTATGACGAGCCTTACTGTCATTACACTCGGGCTGTTCTACCCAAAAACCCAGAGAGCCTCGAAGAATGGGAAGTCTAT
>JABGWC010000044.1 GCA_018645765.1 Gammaproteobacteria bacterium
CAAAATTTAAGTATAAGCCCAAAGTCATTGATGGGAATCCGGTTGAAACCGGAGGGGTTCAAAACAAAATCACGTTTGAACTGGCTGAAAGTTGATGGAGAGTTTAGGCATGAAGTTACAACGTCGCACGAGGGGTCTGGTTAAGAGCCTGGTTGGTATCGTACTAGTTATCAGTTTCGGTTTTGCTACGATTGAAGCGGTCACGGCCGCCGAGGACAAGAAGAAAACACGGCGTGTCCCCGCAATTAGCCAAAGCTTGTACAAGAAAATGTCTGAAGCGCAGGTCATGATCGATCCTGATTCAATTCCTCGCGAGGAGGGTGAACCAGCACCGATTCCAAAGGGCTCACCGCAAGACGGCATCCAAATGCTGCTGGACATGACAAAAAAGAAGAAGTTGAACTCCAACGAGTTGTCACAGCTTTGGAACTTGCTAGCGTTCGGTTATTACACGCTCGAAGATGTACCGAATACAATCTATTCTTATGAGCAGGTTTTGGCTGCCGGTAAGGTGGGTTTGATTACGGAAGCACTCGAGAAGAATTCGCTTCGCGCGCTGTTTCAGTTGAACTATTCAATCGAAAAATACGAATTGGCGCTCAAGTATATCGATTTGTGGGAAGCCGTAAATGGCGCCCCAGATGCCGCCGTAAGTTACTTAAAAGCGACTGCTAATTATCAATTAGAACGGTTCCAAGAATCCTTGAAGTGGGCGCTCCAGGTCGAGGAAATCATCATCGCTGAAGGGCGTGAGATGAAGGAAAACTGGGTTTATCTTCAGGTTGTGCTCTACAGTGAACTCAAAGACGACGATAGTGTGATTCGGGTTTTAGAACGAATGGTCGTCGATTATCCCAAGAAGCAGTATTGGATGCATCTCGCCGGGATGTATACCGAGAAAGAGTGGGACGATCGCGCGTTATCCGCCTACTACGCAATCTACAGTCAAGGCATGTTTGAGAAAGACTCTGAGATCGTGATGTTGTCACAGCGCCTTCTAAACGCCGAAGTCCCCTATGAAGCCGCAATCGTTCTTGAGAAGGGTATCAAAGATAATCTGGTTGAAACCAGCGAGAAGAATTTAAGATTACTTGCGACTTGCTACACGGTCGCGCAAGAGATGAGCAAAGCCATTGAGGCTTGGGAACGTGCTACGGAGTCGTCCGAAGATGGGGACATACAGTATCGTTTGGCCCAAGCACTTGCGCAGCAAGATCGGCATAGGGAAGCGGTAGGTGCCTATCGCCAGGCCTTAAAAGATGATGAACTGAAGTCGCCATCAGACGCTCAGTTTTGGATGGCTATCTCGCATATGTCGTTAGAAAATTGGGATCAGGCCTCAACGGCGTTCAAGGCGGCTTCGAAGCTGGATAAGAAAATTGAGAAACAAGCGCGTCAGTATATCCGGTATATTGCGGGTGAAAAACGTCGCCAGGCGGCTCTCAAGGAAATGCTCGAGGGGTAATTACCCGAGGCGCTAGCGTCGAAACTCGGGGCTAGGGCAGGGGCCATCGCTAATCATTATTAGATGGTAATGAGCCCGTAGGCGTGTTCGTAGGGCAATCGCTGGTAGGAGCAAGTAAGCCTGGTGTCGTGCAAACGTGCGAGCCAGAGCCATCCGGATCATCGTGTCCATTAAGACCATCACGTAAACCACGTGCACAGCATTATTCGGATATTAGACGGTGCACATAAAACACCGTGTTTAGTGTGGCGTCAGCACTGTAAAGATACTTAGTCTCATTCGACCGCGCAGCGCATTATAGCCATGAACCGGATGGGATTGAGACTGTGTTTACTCGGTAACCGCCATCGCTTGTAGCAAGCTATACTGACGCCACAAAGCTGTGGTTTCCTCAGATTCTAGGGCGGTCTCACGCACTGCGCAGTCTGGATCTTCGTCGTGTCGACAATCAGAAAACCGACAATATTGCGCCGGTACCAGCAAGTCCTGATAGCGTTCAGCGAACTGTGCCGGCTCAAACCAAATCTGTGCTTCGCGCATGCCGGGTGTATCGATGATCAAGCCGCTGTCGTTGGGGAGGATGCACAGCTCTCGATGGGTGGTTGTGTGCCGACCTTTATCATCAAAGGCGCGTACTGCTTGGGTTGGCATGTGATTGAGGCCGAGGATTTGATTAATCATGCTAGATTTCCCGACACCCGAAGAGCCAATAAGGGCGGCGCATTGGCCTGGATTTAAGTTTTTCAGCGGTCCGGCTAAGGTCTCGGCATCATGCATATTGACCGGGTATACCTTAGTCCCGTGCAAGATTGGCTCTAAGGCTTTAATCTTTTCCTCTGCATCTTCCGCGATATCGGCTTTGCTGAGCAGTAAGATAGCAGGCAGGCCACAACTCCACGCCATGGTAAGAAAGCGCTGAATTCGGTTGAGATTGAAATTTTGGTCAAGCCCGGACACGACAAAAATGAGATCCAGGTTCGACACTAAAATTTGTTCGAGATAATTGTCGCCTGACGCACGGCGGGATAGCTTGGAGCGCCTGGGTACTCTACCCGTAATCGGTGTGGTGGCATTATTGGCCTCTAATGAACCCAGAGTGACCCAGTCGCCAACAACAGGAAGGGCTGTTTTGTCTCGTGGGTCAAAGCGTTGGCCGGTTGTGAGTGCTGCGCGGACGATACCGTTCTCAGTAATGACGGAATAACGTTGGCGGTCTTGACGCATGACCCTGCCCAATCGGTCTAGATCGGTTTCGCGGTCGAAACTGCCGATCATTTCGTGATAGCCGAGCTGAGCCAGGATAGGATGGGTTTCTTTAAGATCTTGCATTGAGAGTGCCTCTAATGATCTTTCGTGCCAGTGGCGCCATGAGCGCAAGAATAATAAGTGCCGCGAGGAGCAAGCTGATCGGCCGATCGAGTAGGTAACTGAGGTTACCATCGCTAATAATCAAACTTCGACGGAGATTGTCCTCGAGCAGCCCGCCCAGAATAAAGCCCAATAGTAGTGGCGCCATCGGAAAGGCACGGCTTCGAAGCCAGACAGCGATCAGCGCGAAGGCGATCATCAAGTACAGATCGAAGAGATTAAAAGAAACCAAATAGACGCCGGTCAAAGAAAAGAAGATGATCAAGGGCGCAAGAATCGCCCGTGGAATATTCAGCAGTTTTGCAAAAATGGGTATCAGGGGGAGATTCAAGAACAACAAAATCAGATTACCGATATACATGGAGACGACGATCGACCAAAACACGGTCGGTTCGTCCAAGTAGAGTCTGGGGCCGGGTTGGATACCGTAGGCAAGCAGGGCGCCTAACAAAATGGCTGTCGTGCCAGATCCGGGGATGCCTAGGGTAAGAAGCGGCACGAAGGAGCCCGTGCAGGCTGCATTGTTAGCGGATTCAGGGGCTGCAAGGCCTTTCAAATTGCCTTGGCCAAAGGGCGGCCGCGGCGCCTTTGCGATGACTTTTTCGAAACCATAAGCGATAAATGACGCGATAGTGGCGCCCGCCCCGGGTAACACACCGATTAAAAATCCTAAAACGGCGCTGCGGGAAATCACGGGCGCAATACTGCTTGTTTCCTGAGCATCTAACCGGAGTGCCTGAGGTGGAATAACCGGTATTGCTGTTTGAGTTGGTTGCTCTGGCCTCAGCATCATCAGCGCCTCGGTTAGGGCGAAAGTTGCCATCGCGAGCATGACAAAACTAATGCCGTCGATAAGGTCCATCCGACCAAACGTAAACCTTGGGATGCCGGAGGCGAGGTCCGTGCCCACCGTTGATAGACACAAGCCAACTGCCGCCATCATAACGGCCTTAAGGTAGTGTCCAGGCTCTGTAAAAGAGGCAACGAGGGAGAGCCCTAAGAGCATCATCAAGGTATATTCTGGAGACTGAAAGGCAAGGGATAGATCGGCCAGCGCAGGCGCTGAGATCATGAGTAAGACGACCGCGATGGTCCCGCCAAAAAATGAAGCATAAGCGGCAACCGCAAGTGCTTTTCCGGCGTGGCCGTTTCGAGCTAGAGGGTAGCCATCAAATGCGGTTGCGACCGTTCCGGCAACACCGGGTGCATTGATGAGAATAGCACTGGTTGAACCACCGAATATGGCGCCGTAGTACACGCCTGCAAGTAAAATCATTCCGCTGGCTGGTTCTAGGTTATAGCTAATGGGAATCATAAGGGCGATCGCAGAAATGGGACCAAGCCCGGGCAGCATGCCGATCAACATGCCAATCAGACAGCCAGCTGCAACAAACAAGAGATTAGATACGCTGAGCGCTGTTGATAATCCCAGTAACAAGCCGTCCATCATGCGCTGTGGAACCAGATTGTTAGGAGTCGTCCAGGGCTGATGTAGATGTTCATTAAGTCGAGCAAACCCCAAAGTATCAAGGGAACGCCCACAGCAAAGGGCAATAAGAGTCGCCAGGCGATTGCGCCGGTCTTTCGAGCGCCGATGGTTAAGAAGGCGATGCTCGCTATGACAAAGCCAAGGACATCAATCAGGCTGATGTAGAGGACCAGGATCACGATCATGCTGAGAATGGGGTCGTTATAGGTGCGGCGCTCAAACCGGGGCGGTGGAAACGGATTCTGTTCGGTTGGGCTAAGCGATTCAGTGAGCAGCATGAGTAGTGCGGCCGTGAATCCGAGTCCGCCTGCCAGATAAGGAAACGCACTGGCGGTAAAGTCACCAGTGAGTGCCCAGGGGTCGATGGGGATCTGTGCGGCAAGGTATAGATAGCCAGTAAAAAATAAAAGAAGGATTAGCGCGGTATAGTTGATTCGAATCACTGACGGCACCGGCTGCGCATTTATCGTAAGTAACCAATACTTTGCATCAAGGATCGAATCTGCTCCTCCTGCTGCGTCAAAAAAGCATAAAACGCATCGCCCTCAATATAGTTTTCTGCCCAGCCGTTACGAAGTCGAATGTCTTCAAATACAGCGGTCTCTGAAACCGTGCGAAGGGTATGCCGCATCCGCACATATTGGGCATCTCCAAGTCCTTTCGCTGCGAAAAATCCGCGCCAATTCGCAAATACCAAATCAATCCCCTGTGCATTCAATAACGGTAAATCGGGTAGGTGGGGGATTGGGGTGGGTGCGGTGACCGCAATAATTCTAAGCAATCCTGCTTGATGCATTTGTAGCGCTTCACTCAGACCGGTTGATAAAACCTGGGTTTCTCCTGACAAAAGGCCTGCCGCCGCCTTACCGCCGCCGTCATAGGCAAGATAAACCAGTTCTTTGGGATCAGCGCCGGTAAGTTGCAGTGCTTTTGCGAGGACGAAGTGATCGGTATTACCGCGCACGGACCCGCCCGCAACAACGAGGGATCTTGGGTCTGCCTTGTAACGTTTTGCGAGGTCTGAAAAGTTCTGGAACTCGGAATCTGCGCGTACGGCAAAGCAGCTGTAGTCCGCGATCATTGCGGCAACAGGAACCAGGTCCCGAAAGGACTGAGGAAAAACGCCCTGTAGCGCCCGCACAATGATTGGCGTTGAGCTGATGAGCAAGGTGTTTTGCTGTCGCTCGGCAGTTTCAATCAGTTTTGCGATCGCGCGGCCACCGCCACCGCCGGCAGCATTTTCATAGGTAATGTTGGAGACCAGTTGCGTTTGGCTCAGCGCAAGCCCCACACCCCGCGCGGTGCCATCCCAACCTCCGCCCGGACCCGCTGGAATGAGGAAGTGAACGCGATCGAGTCCCAGGTCGTTGGCCGTGATGCTCGACCCGAAACCCATCGAAAGGGTCATTGCGAGCGCGCAAGTTATAAGTTTGTGCACTAGGAAACGGTCATGAGGGTTTCTGAAAAAGCCCAGTCAAGCCATGGGGTGAGCTTTTCTAAATCGGTCGCCTCAACGGTTGCGCCACCCCACAACCGCAGACCAGGCGGCGCATCGCGGTAGGCTGCGATATCGAATGCGACGCTTTGTTGTTCGAGTAGCGAAGTCATTGATTTGATAAAAGCTCTTTGGGCTGAATCGGGGAGGCCATCAAAGATTGGATCAATAATTTTAAGACAGATCGAGGTGCTGGATTGCTGTCTAACATCAGGGGTTAAAAATGCTGCCCAGCTGCTTTGGTCGACCCAATTTCGAACCACGTTAAGGTTCGCTCTGCTGCGCGCGATGAGTGCAGGCAGCCCGCCAATTCGCTGCGCCCAAGCCAGCGCATCAAGCTGATCTTCAACGGCGAGCATGGAGGGCGTGTTAATCGTGGCGCCTTCAAATAAATCTCGAATCAGGGCGCCACCTTTGGTTAATCGAAAGAGCTTGGGTATCGGCCAGGCTGGATCGTAAGACTCGAGCCGTGCGACTGCTCGAGGCGATAAGGCGATCATGCCATGGGCTGCTTCGCCCCCCATCACTTTCTGCCAAGACCAAGTTACAACATCAAGCTTCGTCCAAGGCAGTGCCATTGCAAAGCTTGCAGAAGTTGCATCACAAAATGTTAAGCCTTCTCGCGCATCCGAGATCCAATCCCCATCGGGTATGCAGGCGCCGGAAGTCGTGCCATTCCAGGTGAACACGACATCACGATCAAGGGTTGAGACCATGGTCAGATCAGGGAGCTTGCCGTAGGGGGCATCAAAAATGCGAACGTCGGTTAATTTCAGCTGTTTTTGAATGTCTGTTTTCCAGCCAGCGCCAAAACTCTCCCAAGACAGTACGTCTACTCCTCGGGCGCCCAGCATGGTCCACATTGCCATCTCAAACGCGCCGGTATCGGAGCCAGGAACGATGCCGAGCACGTAATCATCAGGCATGCCCAACAGCGCTTTGCTTTGATCAATGACGGCCTTAATACGAGCCTTTGGTACGCTGGCTCGGTGAGACCGACCGAGTGCATCAATTGAAAGATTGCTCAGCGCCCAGTCGGGGCGTTTAGCGGTCGGCCCGGAAGAGAAGCACGGGTTATTGGGTTTTGTTTCGGGTTGGTTCATCGCATTTATCGGTTGGCTAGTGTTCAGAGTCGAGAGTATAAGGCATCATGGGGTTGTCTGTCGTTGCTGTAAGCTACATCTTCGTCAGATAGCCTTATTCTCAGACGGATCTGAAAACGCACACGGTTATCGGAATACTGCGCATGAAATCGAATTTGGTACTCGTTGGCTTAATGGCCAGCGCGGCTTTTTTTACGCTCTCAGGTTACGAGTTAATTCGATCGTCGGCGACGGTTTTATTTAAAGCGGCCTATGGTGCTGAAAATTTGCCGGTGGTTATGGCCTTGATGCCCGTGGTCATGTTTGCGGGCGTGTGGGGTTATGGCGCGCTGTTAACGCGCTTTGGTCCGCGCCTTACCTTAAGAATCACAACCATCGCTGCGGCCTGTTTGATGCTGCTGTGTTATAGCGCGCTGCAACTTGAGCTGTTGTGGGTTACGGCGGGGCTGTTTTTGTTGAAAGAGTTCTATGTGGTGCTTTTAATCGAGCAGTATTGGAGTTATATCAATTCTCGACTCGATCAAGATACGGCAAAGCGATTTAATGGGCCGATCACAGGCCTTGCAGGTCTCGGTAGCGTGGTTGGTGGCGTGATGGTCGCACAACTGGCCATTCCTCTTGGGACTGAGAATCTTGTTTTGCTTGCCGCGATCGCGTTAATTCCGGCGGCATTGCTTTCCAATACGGCCTACCGATGGTTTGGTGAACCAACAGACCATCATGACGAGCCGCCTGGTGAAACCTTCAGCGAAGGGGTTGGGTGGCATTTTGTCAAACGCAACCCACGGTTAATTGCCTTGTTGGCGATTGTTTTATCCTCTCAGATCCTGGCTGCTGTGTTGGACTTCAAGTTTCAAGGGATGTTGTCGGGCGCCTTCAACGGTGATGTCGATGCTGAGACAGCGTTTCAAGGCGAGTTTTGGTCATATCTCAATGCGGTGGCGGTGGCTGCGCAGTTTATTCTCACGCCGATCTTACTGACCGCTGTCGCGCTCCGATGGGTGCACCTGTTGATGCCGGTTGTGCATTTATCATTGATTTTATGGGCCATTATTGAGCCCAGTTTATGGTCCGTTGGCGCTGCGTTCTTTGCGTTTAAGGTCTTTGATTACTCTGTGTTTCGAGGTGCGAAAGAGCTCATCTATTTGCCTTTAGGTTTTCAGGAACGATATAGGGCGAAGGAGTTTATCGATGTATTTGGTTACCGCACCAGTAAGGGTGGATCATCCATCATCATTGCTGCGCTTCAAAAAAGTGGTGTTGCCATGAGCCAATATTATTTGTGGATCGCATTGTTGATGGCAAGCTTGTGGTTGGCTTTGGTATTCCCGCTGACCCGTAAACGCGGCGATGAATAGCGCCTGAAGGCGCATCGAGGATTCGGGTTGACGCGTGGATCAGCTCGATTCGATGTGCTGCAGCCAGCCTTGCGTTGTTTGCCATGCAAGGCTTAAACCCTCAATGGGCGGGATCATATCGTGTGACCTTAACTCGATGATGAGGCCGTTACGTATCAAAGACTGCAAGGTTTCTTGCATGACTGAACAGGTTGCAATGGCCGCCGGCAACTCGCACACCAGGCAGCGCGGCTGGATGTACAGAGCGCGAGCGAGCATTAAGCGTGCGTACTCGAATCGATCGAAGCGGTGCTCGTCCTGGGTAATGACGGTATCGAGGCCCATAGGGTGCCGATGAATCACCTGGGTTAATGCCATCTCTTGAATCAAACGATCGACCCGCGCCAGATCAGGCGCGGCAGCCATCATGGTGATATTGGCCAGTATCGTGGTGTGAAAAATAGCATCGGTTGTGGCTGTGGTTGCGATCGGTGATGGCCAATTCAGCCGATCCTCGCTGCTCGGGGACGGAGCATTAGAGCCAGAGGTTAAAATGGCGCTCCGAAGGGCGGAGAAGGATGTCGATGAGTTTAGTCGCCGATAGTGTAAGGAACCGGATTGACTTGTTTGACTCCAAGGTGCCCCCGGCACCTGTGAATCGGTCCGCGTTAAATCAGGGCTCGCTGTTATCGGGGCTGGTGGCATGATCTCGCGAAGATCATGCCGGATTTCCTGAGCTGAACGCGCGCTCGTAAACTGCTGACATATCGACAAAACGTACTGGGTCAACAGGCCGCGGTAGGCCAAGATAAGGTAGAGCCCGCCCAGGCTCAGCTGGCCGTGCATGGTCTCCAAGGCGATGCCATAGAGTAAGAGGCTTAAGGAGATACCAACTGTGACTTGGTTTGCCAATGTCATTTTCGCCTTGTGATCACTGGCTAAAACTTGCTGGGAATGGAAGGCTTGCAGCGCTTGAATGATCCGATTCAGGAAAGGTTGTTCTGCGTCGTAGCGGCGAATCTCCTGACGATGACTGAACCATTCCATGAGATGCTTTAATCGCTTTTGGTCCGAGTTGCTCGCGTATTTGTCCGCAGAGGTAATGGGTTGCGTGAACCAAAGGCTGGTGCAGGTCAGGACCCCGCTCACAATGGTCATAAGGCATCCAGATATGGGATGGATTGACCATAAAATAAATAAAAGGCCGAGTGCCAGCACCAGGTCACCCAAGAAGCGAACGGCGCCAGCACCATAAAATTGGCCGAAGGCATGGAGCTGTTGAACGTGTCTTAACGCGGCCTGGACGTCGATTGCTTCAAAAGTCCCGGATGGCGCGGCAATCTGATTGCCAAGCAGTCTGGATAAAGCATTTTGTTCAAGGTGCTGGCTGCAGTCTAATAATAATCGTTCCTGCAAGTGCGTCATAAGTGGCGTCGCGAGCATGATCAGCAGTAGTCCGGTGGTGACTGATTGCAGTAGTGCAAGGTCCTGACTGATGACGACTTCGTCCAAAATAAATTTGATAATGAGGGGTATGCCGGCTTGCAGGACACCGACCATTAGATAAAAAACAAGAGCGGTTAATTGATTTAGCTGAACCGTAAAGTCCTGTGAGCTTCGGATTCTGGTTCGCTCTGATTCAGCCTTTAGTCGCTCGTCGATCAACGGCTGACAGGTGAGGGCCACGCCCGTAAATGGTCTAGTAGGGTTTGCTTGTCGATCGTTAATCGGCCGATAGCGGGATCGTCAACGACATAGCGTCTCCACCGGATGGCTCTAAGCACGACGAAGTGATTCAGTTGCCAGTGAAGGATGCAGGGCAGAGGGAGTGCCGGCAGTTCTGCAGGTTCCAGTTCAAGCGCTTGAACGGTTAGGCCCAGCCGGGTTGCGTGTCGGGCGAGGTCCGCGGCAGACCATGACTGTTGCGCGACGCCATACAAGGCTTCGAATTGGACTGCGGTGGTCTGGCCACCAAAGTGATGATCGATCATGATCAAAGTAGCGAGGCCACACGCCGTTCGCCGGTGTTGCAGAATCGGGTTATCAAGACTCATGGCGCATCCCGAACGCTGGTGAGACCATAGCCGCAAGCCGTTCGAACAGCGTTTTTTCGGAGACAACGAGCCAGGTTTGGGCCGGAGTGCCGGCGATAAAATTTAACGGTTTGCCTGTGGAAGTAATGATCGGTTTGGGTAAGCGCACGGTCGCGATTAAGTCGCGTGGCGCGGACGGCTCGTTCAGTGAATCGCTCAAGGACAGGGCGGCTAGATCCCGTATTGTTCCTGAGATGCTGCCATCCATGGGGGTTAAATGGGTGAGTAATTTCACGTCTAAAGCATCACCAACATTGAGTGCGGTTTGAATTCTCTTGGGAATTCGAAGTTTTACCAGGTAGTAAGGCTTTGGCGTTGCCAGTTCGATCACAGGCATGTTTGGGGTCACAAAATCCCCGGGCTCCGCGGCTCTGCGGACGATTCGCCCCGAGCTGTTAGCCGTGATAGTTCGACGTGAGGGATTGTCCAATTGTTTGGTTTCTGCGCTGATGACTTGGCGCTGGTGCTGGGCCTTAATTTCAGCCTGTTGAGCATCGAGTTTTGCTAACTTTAGGTTTGCGCGAGCAGAAGCAAGTCGAAACGAGAGTCCGGCCAGCTCAGATTTGAATTCGACAATCCGTGAGGCTAAAACCCTGAGCGGCGCATTCATTCGTTGCCATTCGACGGCTGAGATAAACCGGTTTAAAAACAGTTTATGGGCTGCCGTGAGCGCATTTTGCTGTTGTCGTAGGTGGTCTACCTCAAGGTTGATTAAGGTGCAGCGCCAATGCTTTTGTTGAAGCAGTAAGCTGACCTCGCTTACGAGCTTGCCGATGAGCAAGGCTTGCTGTTGTTGTTGGATTTGATGCTGGCGTTGCAGAGCGAGGGCCTCGAAATCTGAGTTTCGCCTTAACGCAGGTTCTTCGGATGTTGCGACGGGGTTGATGTAGGCAATGACCTTGCCAGCTTCGATAAAATCACCGACTTGAACGGCAAAAGACTGCAGCTGACCGCTGGTTGCGGCGGTTTGAATGAGGGTTTTAGGTTCATAAAGATGTCCGCGCAAGAGAACGCGATCTGGCAGCGGCACGAAACCGAGGAGCAGCGTCACCACCAAAGATAACAGAAACCCGATCATGAAGGGCGTCGCGCCACTGCCTTGATTTCGGGGCAGTGCGCCAAAGGTCGCTTCTCGACGGGAGACTTTTTGAGCCCGGTCGCGAAAAAGTAATCGATTCATTTTTGGCTCAAAGAAAAACCAGGGATCATAGGCACAGAATAAAAATGCCGCCGCGGTGATTGGTATCCGGCTGTGTAAGACAGCGATGGCCCTCGATGCTGTTTTCACCGGCTGGCTGCCCGGAGATTATGGTTTCTCTTGTTGCAGGAAGTACGCTCTTACGGGGATCAAATGGCTGCGACTGCCGCAGCATTGCAATCGATTTTGACGGGGACTAGGATGACGCAAGGTGGTGTTTTCGCCCTTATTAAAGAATCAGGAGGTCACTTTGATGTCGCGTTCCTCTATGGGTGCTAATGCGGTCGATTGTCTTGCCGATAGAGTTGTTGTGATTACCGGCGCCAGCCGAGGTATTGGCGAAGCCATCGCCTACCGGTTTGCGCAGGCCGGCGCGAAGGTCGTCGTTTCTGCAAGAACCTTGTCCGATGGTGACCATGTTTTAGCGGGCGGAATCTCAAATGTTGCCGCGACAATTGAGCGACTCGGTGGCCAGGCGTTAGCCGTTCGTGCGGATATTGGGCTTGCAGAGCATCGCAATCGTCTGATTGATGCAGCAGAAAGCCAGTTTGGCCCGGTTGATATCTTGGTGAATAATGCCGCGGTAACCTACTTCGAACACGTCCGGAATTTTCAACAAAAGCACTTCGATTTAATGTTCCGGGTTCAGGTCGACGCGCCGTTTGCGTTGGCGCAAAGGGTGTTGCCCGGGATGATCGAGCGTGGTCACGGCGCTATTTTAAATGTTAGTTCTCATGCGGCGCGCCACCCTGCAATTGATGTTGGTGGTCGAGGCGGCACGGTTTATGGGATGTGTAAAGCAGCCCTTGAGCGGTTTACGACGGGCCTAGCCTCGGAAGTCTATGACCAAGGGATCGCCGTCAACGTGATCTCACCAGGCCTCGTTGCGACCCCTGGGGTGCTGCATCACAATTTGATTAATGCCGATACGCCAGCCGGTCGTGTCACCCCGATTGAGCATATGGCGGAGGCATGCTTACGGCTCGTGCAGGGTGATCCAAAAAACCTGACTGGTTTGATTACCTATGCCGATGACGTTATGCAGCAGTTTGATTTGGTGGCTCAGACGTTGCCGCCGTTGCATGGGGTTTGAACGTTTTTCGATTCCAGAGGTACCCGAGAATCGCAACCAGTACATTTGCGACCGCGGCGGCGATAAAAATACCGACCATTCCGAAAAAATGGTCGAACAAGAGTGCCAATGGAACGTAGATTCCCAGCATTCTGATGAAGGACATCAGTGTGGATCGCAGGGGATAGCCCAGGGCATTGAAAATTGCGGATGTCATCATAATAATGCCCCAGGTGCCATAGGTAATGGGCAAAACCATCAGATAGATTTCGGCGGTTTGGGTGACGTCGGTATTTGAATCGAATAAGCCGATTAATGCCGGGGCGGCAACCGCCAAAACCACTGCGACGATGAGTCCCCAAAACAGCGACCATTTGAAAGATAAACGCATAGCCTTGTCCGCACGGTCGGTTGCGCCTGCGCCCCAGTTTTGTCCCACGTAGGGCCCAATGCTGGCCGAGAGCGCGAAGAGTGGAATGACAAAAAGGGCTTCGATTCGGCTGGCGATGGCAAAGCCTGCGACGGCCTCTTGGCTATAATTCGCTAATAACGAAATAATTAAACCGCTCGAAATAGGGCCGATCAGGTTGGTGGCCGTCGCCGGGATACTGACGACCAGAATGCGGCGCCAGGCTTGGAGCAGATAGGTCGTTGTGAGCGCTTTAAAATTGATTAGGGTGTACTGCACAGTGAGGATGTAGAAGGTCAAAATACAAATAATGAATCGGGCAAGCAGGTTACCAAGGGCCGCGCCAGTCATGCCCAGTTCAGGCAATCCGAGCCAACCGAAGATGAAGATCGGGGCGAAACCGATTTGAAGAACGCTGCCAGAAACCATGAGGGTGCCGGAAATACGCGCATCCCCTGTAGCGCGCAATGCATTGGCGCCCACCGAAGGAATGGCCATGAAAACCAGTGAGCAGTAC
>JABGWC010000043.1 GCA_018645765.1 Gammaproteobacteria bacterium
CGATTCGGGATGCCGGTGCGCGGGTTGCGTTGGAGTGGCCAAAGCGGCGCAATGTCCAGACTTGGTTGGATTCAGTTGGAGTCAAGAATGATCCAAAACCGATTATGTAACAGACGGTATAGTTGGAAATGTGTATCTGATGTTGGACGTGCGGCGACGGCTCACCGAAAGATAGGCGTTATGGCGTTGAGCTGGAAAGCTGGGTTAAGGGTGGCTGCCCGGCGCGGCATGAGCGCTTTGGGTCTTGTTCCAGTTGTTCTGTTACTCCTGCTCGGCGGGTGTGCCACAACCCGAGTTGAACAGTCCCGTCAAACCAGTGCCGTTCTGGGTGCTGGCGAGGCGATGGTGATCCTCGGCCGCGCAACGTATAACGATCGTGAAACCGAGGAAAGTTTTACCGATTGTCTGGCGGATATTTTGAGTCAAGGCAGTAATCCGATTCGGCTGGTTTCGGAAGATCAGTTTAAGGATGACCTGTATCCGTGGTTTGAAGCGCGCACGGCGCCAACCAACGCTAATGATCTTGGGCGTTTATTTGCCGAAGCGGGTGTTCAAGCGCAAATCGACCAATCGAGTATTCGCTATTTGGCGTGGATTGAAGGGGACACGGTGACAGTCGACAATGGGGGGTCTATGAGCTGTGCGGTAAGTCCTTTTGGCGGCGGCTGTTTTGGAATGACCTATTGGGAGCAAGACGCGTCATACGAAGCCTCGATCTGGGATCTCAAAAACTTGACCGCTTCAGGACAAATCAGCGCGGACGCGAATGGTACGAGTTATTTAGCGGGATTGGTATTGCCCATTCCGATCTTGGCTCGGCCAGGCAATGCGGCATGCAAAGGCTTGGCCGCGCAACTTCGGATTTTTATTACGGGCGGTGAAGAATGACGGGAAGGGCACCAGGAAAATGAGCGTTAACTTGAGGGGTCGTCCGGACTAGTGGGGTCCGCTGCGCGTGATGATGGGCCTTCCAGTTTGCTAGTCGCGGTCTGTAGGCGTGGCTTATCACTGGATGGCGCGTCCTCCGGCGTCGGTCTAGGAATAAAGGCCTGTCGAGTGGTGATTTCAACTTCCTCAACGTTGCCATTGCGCAAGGCGGGACGATAGCGACTATTGAGCACGATGGTTCGGGCTAAACGGACCTCCTGACTGGGCACGGTCTTACTCAACACTTTGACCCGCTTGGCTCGGCCCTGGTTGGAAACGGTAAAGCGTAAGTCTACGGCATAACCATTATCGGGCGCGGACGCGTCGGGCTTGGTCACGGGGTCAAAGTAAAGTGGCTGGTAAGAGTCAGGCCAGAGCAGCATGGGTTCGGTGGCGGTTGTAACCGCAGCTGGCTGTTCTTCGAGTACTGCCTTGGTAGGTGCGTCGCCCACGGCGACCGGGGCGGTTACCGCCGCGATGGCTGGTGTGGGGTGCGTGGCAAGCCAAGCCGCGCGATAGGCCGATATCGCCTTCTTGTTGCCGGTTAAAATATAAGTATCCGCCAACGCGCGCCAAGCCTCTGAAAGTTCAGCGGCGGAAGGGTCTGCCTGATTTTGAACAATGGTGAGAATCTGCTCCAAAGCTTGCTCTTGGCGACGCCGGTCACCACCGCGCCAACTGTGAACCCGGGCCTTGGTTTCAAGTGCATCAATCAATTCTGGCGCATAAGCCCCTTCGGCCTTTGTGATGGTCAAAATGGCCTGGTCGAGTAGTTCTAAAGACTCGGTAAATAAGGTTTGTCTGAGCAGACGGTTCAGATCGTCTGCAAAGGGTGAAATGGTTTTACCCCTTTGGCCTAGGTACGCCGCAATAGCGACTCTCACGTCGCTGAGCGTCAAACTTGCGGCTGGAAAGTTTTGCTCGGCAATTCTTAGGACGTAGCGCTGCGCCGTATCGGCAGCCGTCGCATTATCCGTTTTGAGATAAACGCGAGAGAGCCAATTCAAGTTAGGTGCTTGCTCTGGCGAGAATAAGCCGTGGCTGCGATGCTGAATGTTCTGACTCCACCGGAAATGATCCTCGGCGGTCTCAAAATCCTCCCGCAGAAAACTATTAATCCCGATGGCGGTTAGCAAGGGTGTGAGTTGCGGGTCGAATAATCCCTGGCTTTTATTGAGGGACGCAAGCGCTGCCCGCAAAGATTGATCTCCTTCCGATAAGTCGCCGGCATAGGTTTGCAGGATGCCAACATTTGCGAGTTGCTTCGCACGGTAAACTGTATCCGTAGGCGTATCCTCTTTAAGACTCGCGTTTAGGTCAGTCGCAAGGCTCCTGGCTTGGTCGATAGAAAGCGTAGGGATCACTTTCGAATCTGCTTCATAGGGTTGGGTTTGTAATATGGGCAACTCATTCGTGTTGTAGAGCAGCCTGATAATCGGATCGGGTGCCGCAATGGCCATGACTGGGCTAAGGCTTATTAGGGTTAAAAAGATCCGTTGCATGATCACGCGTCGGTCTCCGGGCGGACCTGCTGTGCTTTAAAGCGCTGGACAAAAGGTAAATCCAACGACTCGACGGCTAAGCCATTTTCTATGGCGGGCTTGAATCGAGCTACTTTGAAAACTTGCTTCATGAGTTCTCGAATTTGTCGCGGATAGCGCGCTTCAAAACGGATATTGGTGGGTTTACCTGCCGCCGAGATATCTAATGTCATCTCTATTTCAAGCGTTTCCAATCGGGCCAGTTTCCGGTATCGGGTTGGTAGAGCTTGTTTGAGTTGTTCGAGGTTAAAACGAAAAGGTGCGCCAATGAGTGGCTCGAACTTATCCGTATAGCCGCCAAGCTCAGATTGGGTTGCCTCCCCAAGGGGCAGGAAGTCTTCGTTTAGTGCAACGGTAAAGGTTTCGGCCTGGTCGAACCATTGGACATCATCCGGATAACCGCTGGTAAGGATTCTGCGCCGGCGTAATTGTTCCCTAAGTTTCAGATCACTTATTCTATTTGGCATCAAGTCGTTATATCGCCGCAGCCCCGAAATCAATTGGGGCGTTTGATCTTTAACTGCGTTTTGTTGCGCGTAGTGCGCCGCTACGAGGTTTGCTTGGCCATCGAGGGTGAGTAAATCACCAACTTTTTGTTCAAATTGCGCGATGAGATCGGCAGGCAAATTGTGTGTCTTAGCGCGCGCCAGCAGTTTAATGGCATCACCGCTGTGGCAGCACCGAGTCGAAAATCGTTCAATGTCTAATCGAAGTAACGCCCGTTCAGGTTCAAAGGGTGTGCGTGCTAACTCGGTTTTAAGCGATGCGCTCAATAACCGTCTGGCCGCGTCAAATTGTCCTGAGTAAAGGTACCAGCGGGCTAAGGCAATTTCAGATTGGACTCGGGTATCAATCGAGGTGCTTCGTTGCCCCAAGAAATGATTGAATTCCTTAAACTGGTTTGCCTGCCGGTAGTCTTTTTGTTCGATGTGCGCGCGAGCTAGCTGATCCAGAATCGGCCCTTGTTGTTCCGTGACGACGCCATGCTCACGGTGCAGGGCATGTTGGGCTTGGAGCAGTAGGTCCTCAGCGACAGCCCAGTTTTGATCAGCCATTGCCTTCCCCGCTTTGGATTGCAGCACATCTGCTTCTGACAAGGATGGCTGCGCCGCGTTGGCAACAGGGCCTGGCAGGCTCTGTGCAAGCACGCCCGGGACAAGGGTCGCACTGAAGCCAATGATGAATGCCGTACCAATCAAACCGGCAACAATCGCTTGGAAACGCTTCAGCCGTTGAAATTGGATCATAAGACGGGAACACCTTTTAGTAATCATTGCTGCAATATAGGTTTAAACGGGGTTAGGGCGCAATTCGTTCAGTTGATTTTCAGGTTGGGTGCTGAATAATGCAGGGCAAGGTCTGAGCGGATACCATTGTGTTGAAACAAATCATCAGTTTACTGTTTGGCTTGCTCTTTGCCGAACCGAGCTTGAGTGCTCATGAGGCGGGGTTAGGCTTGATCCGGCAAGGGCCAGCGCACCCCGTCAGTCGCCTTATGGCTGAAAACCCGGCTGCAAAGACGATGGATGAACCCGCGTTGGAGACCGCGGCGAGTGCAGTGGATCAACGCGGAAATACCGACAGTGCCATCGTTGAAGAGGGCGTTGAAGATGACGCCCCGGATGCGGTGGACGGTGTCGAGACAGCGGCAGAGGGTAAATTATCCAAAAGTGAGGCTCGGAAACAGCAAGAATGCCAGATGGCGAATGCGGCCATGACGGCGGTTGGTGTGACCCAAAACACA
>JABGWC010000042.1 GCA_018645765.1 Gammaproteobacteria bacterium
CCTCGAACTTTGAGAGGTTGCGACTGGTTGGGTGCAGAAAGCGTTTCGGACAAACCAATCTGCCCCGAAAGTATGGCGCCGGTGACCACGGTGCCAGCGCCTTTGACGGAAAAGGTTCTATCAATCGCCATCCGAAAATGGCCCGAATCAGAACGTTGCTGCATCCTTTGTGCGTGCGCCTTTAGGGCCGTTATCAACTCGCTTTCACCAGTTCGGCTAATGCTTGAACAGGAAATCACCTGGCTTTGCTCAAACGAAGTGCCCTGCAGCTGCTGTGTAATGGCAGACTCGACCTCAAGGCAGCGCGCAGGTTCCACACGATCAATTTTCGTTAAGGCAACCAGCAGGGCCGGTACCCGCAGGGCTTCTAAAATAGCCAGGTGCTCGAGGGTTTGCGGCATCATGCCATCGTCGGCGGCCACTACCAGTAGGGCTAGGTCCACCGCACCAACCCCCGCCAACATATTGTTAATAAATTTAATGTGACCTGGAACATCGACGAAACCAACCGACAGATCGCCTATTTTTGAATAGGCAAACCCCAAATCAATCGTGAGCCCACGATCTTTTTCTTCTTGAAGTCGATCGGTTTGGATGCCCGTTAGCATTTCAACGAGACTGGTTTTCCCGTGATCAACATGGCCGGCGGTTGCAACGATCATCCAGCGTTGACCGTTTTGAGCCCTGCCAAGAGCAGTTCTGGCTGATACAGGGTGCGCAGGTCTAGCAGCAATCGAGAACCCGTTATGCGGCCTAAGATGGGTGTGTCAATCTGACGAAGGCGCGTAGCCAGACTCATAATAGCCTCGTTGGGGTGTGGCGTACCCCGCGCGCTGATTGCGATCGCCCAGCTAGGCAGCAAATCAATGGGGAGGGCGCCGCTGCCAATTTGGCTTTTAGCGTTAACCAAAGCGGCGTCAAAATCGTGCCCTAACTGGGCCGTAACCGCTGGCAACAGCGCATCACCGAACTGTTTTATCTCTGCTTCGGACCTTGCCAGATCGCGCAATGTAGGCAGATGCGCGACCAAGGTTTCTGGCGTGAGATAAAGCTTTAAAACGGCGATTAAAGCGGCCAGGGTCATCTTATCGACCCGAAGGGCGCGCTTCATAGGGTTTTGTTTGATCAAAGCGATGGCCTTGGCGGTACCAACAATTAATCCCGCTTGAGGGCCGCCCAATAGCTTATCGCCGCTAAAGGTCACGATGTCAGCGCCGCTCTCAACCGCTTCTTGTACCGTTGGCTCTGGCGGCAAGCCGTATTGGCTAAGATTAACCAAGGTCCCACTGCCGAGATCAGTCATAAAAGGAAGACCAAATTCGTGGGCGAGGGCCGCCAAGTCCTTTTCGGCGACACTTTCGGTAAATCCTTGAATTTGATAGTTGCTGGTATGGACTTTCATCAGCATTGCAGTCTGATCGGTGATCGCCGCCTTAAAGTCCGACCGTCGCGTTCGGTTGGTCGCCCCCACTTCGACGAGTCGACATCCCGAGCGCATCATAATCTCTGGCACCCGAAACGATCCGCCAATTTCAACGAGTTCACCTCGCGACACGGGGACATCTTGACCCAGCGCGAAGGTGTTGAGAACCAGCATGACCGCTGCTGCATTGTTGTTTACAACGGTTGCGGCTTCAGCGCCGGTGATTTCCTTCAAAAGATGTTCAAGCGGTTGATCTCGATCGCCGCGCTTTCCGGTTTCCAGATCGAACTCTAAATTACTAGGGCTGCCTGCGACCCGTTGCACCGCATCGAGTGCAACCTGCGGCAAGCTGGCTCGGCCCAGGTTGGTATGAAGAATCGTTCCAGTAAGATTTAGCACCGTCTTTAAGGTCGGATTGGCAGCGCTGAGCACCGATCGAGTATTGGCAAGCAACGTGTCATCAGAGGGCAATTCGAGGTCAGTGGTTGCGATGTCGCGGCGAGCCCTTGAGAGCGTCTCAGCAATGACCCGAGCAACACGAGTGCGGCCAAACTCATCGATTAGAATGCGGCCGGCCGCCGACCGTAATAACTGATCGACCCCGGGTAAGTGTTTAGCAGATTGCGACAAGGATCAATCCATAGGCCCGATCGGTTGCATTGTTTTTTGCAACGATCCAACCGTTCGAATCCAGGGTTCAATGCCGTTATCGTATTGGACCATCCAGGCTCGTTTTGCGTCACTGGCCAGCTGGATATCGTTGAACGTATCCAAGACCAAAACATAAAGCGGGCGTTTCATTAATGGGGTTTTCAAAACAAGCGGGTCTTCCAGCTTGACCGTTGCCGCAAATGTCCGAATCGAGGGGAGGCTTTTCTGGGCGATGAGCTGAATCGCAAAATCATCCGCGGGAAGATCCATGAAGTAATCATAAGTCCCATCGCCAGACGTTGCAGGGCTCTCCATCGACGCATAATCTAATCCTGATACGCCATCAGGAATCGAGCCCAGTTTAGCCGCTGACGCAACCGCGGCAACGAACGGCGCAGCTTGAGTGGACCGCGCGATTTGCTCGATGGACCGATTCGGTGCACGATTTTTTTGGACTGGCGTTGGCTGCGGGTCAATGCGCCGCCTCGGTGCAGTTGATGCGACGCTCGGCATCGGGAGTGCGCCTTTAGGCCCTAAGGTTTGCAACCCGGCAGGTAATTGCTCAGAGCGTTTTACATGGTCGGTATAGACTTCAGCCAAAGTCGTCCCAGCCGGAAAGGGCTCGGTTGCCGGGATCACAATTTCCGACGCAATGGTTGCGACATCCGGGCGCACAATTGTTGTGACAGCCTGTGCCGCAAGACCCTCAATCGCCATGCTTGGGGCGTCACTTTGGGTATTGGCTGAGCTTGGCTGGACTTGCTCAACGATCGTAGGAACGGCTATCAGGTCTAACGGAGCCGGTTCGACTGCCGATTCAAGGACAGCAACAGCCAGTTCGAGGGGGCCCGCTTCATTTTCGATGGCAGGCATCTCAAGGGCACTAACCCGGCCGGCTGGGGACACAGCATCGACGGCTAACGGCACTTCCATGACGGATGGCATGTCGAGGTTGACCGCAGGGGCTGACGCGGGCTCAGGCCTTTCGACAGGATCGTCCGACAATGCGTTTGCGATCCGAGAATCAGCCAAGCCCAGCTGCTCCGTCTCGATCGGCGTCGGCGTCGGCGTTTCACTGATCGTTAATGCACGTGGTTTAGGCATGGCTGTTGTCAACGGCGGCGTTTCTGTAAACGGTTCGGTTGCTGGCATTTCAACTGCTGGGATAACCACGCCTTTTGGTGCTTCAACGAGGGCGATTGGCGTGTCGATTTCGGCTGCAATTAGGCCGCTCGCTGCAACCGCTACCATGGCTGGCGTTATGTCAGGCATCTCGATTGGAAGCTCGGGCAAAGGGTCCGCGTTCTGAGCTTCCGCCAAGCCCTCTTGCACTGTTTCTAGGACAACAGGTGCTTCAATTCCTTTAATCGCGACAGTATCCGCTGCAAACTCGGCTTGGGTGATTAGCGGCAGTTCTGTTTGAATTGCGATTGCAGGCGATTCAACCGCTGCAACAATCCCAGGCTCAGACGATGCAACAACCGGCTTGGGCGCTTCAATCAGTGCGGGGACCGCTGCCTTGTCCGCCATCGCGACCATCGCTGCTGGCAGCGCAATCGTTTGGGCCTCAAGCTCGTTTGCATCATTTACCGCCGCCAATCGAATCCTAGAATCGGCCGCTTCTGTCTGAAGCGGCTTGTCTTTACCGCGCGCTGGTAAAACTGTTTCCGGGCGGTGAATGTCAAGGGCGAGCAGGACGCCAGGTTCTGGCGAAACCAATGGTTTCTGCACTGTCGTCGTTACGGCACTTGTTTCTACGATCCTCACTTTTGGCCCTACGTTTTTATCCGCTACAGCCGCCAGAGATTGCGTCTCCAGGACCATGGCGTATGGGGTTGCGGGCTCAGCGGTGACGGTTGTCGCCTCAGCACTGAAAGCAAGCGCACTATTCATAATTCCATCGTTAAGCGCTTGTTTTTCACGATTCTTTTCGGAGGTGCTTGCAGCAGCATGAACCGATTCAAAATCGCCGCCAACGGACTGTACATCCGCTATTTTCGGCAAGCGCTCAGCGAATACGGGGGACTCAGGCGCAGGGTCTTTCGACACGGCTACCGCCAAGCGGACTTCATCCTCCTCGGCTTTCGTCCGTTGCGCGACGGTCTCCAATAACGTGTTGAGTTCGTTTCGACGCCTCATAGGCGCAGGTTCAAAGCCTAAGACGCTTTCCAGTGCGTCGATCTTGGTCGGGACTCGGCCCAACTCAGCATTCGACGGTGTCATCGCATCGTGCTTAGTTTGCGCCTCTTCTAAGCTGCTGGCGCAAGACCAGTCTTTCGCCTCAAGGTGGCCAATGCAGAACCATCTTGAATCATTGTCTCGATAGGTCTGTTTAGACTGCACAACGCAGGCTGGATTTGAAAGGTCAGCATTCTTACCAGAACAGGGATCCTGACTCATCCAGCTGCAACCCGTCAAAACCAAACAGGACAGTGTCGTGCTCATGATCAATAATGCGCGATTCATAAACTGTTCCAATAGATTAGCCCGAGCATGATAGTTCATTATGCGAGTAATTCCGATAGGCTCCGTTGGCTCATCTGTGGGAATAATCCGAATAACCCACCGGTGTGAAGAAAGACAACATCGGTGCCCTGGATATCGCCCTGTTGGATCATTTCAATGAGTCCTTGAAACGCTTTTCCAGTGTAAACCGGATCCAAAATAACACCTTCTAATTGCGCAAGCCAAGCAATCAATCGATACACCTCGGGGGAGGCTAGGCCATAACCCTCACCGACAAAATCATCACGAAGCTGCCCCGGCCCTGGATTAAGACTCGATTGAAAACGCGTTTGCCAGCGGGCTGTATCCATTGCCGTTTTGCGCTCAAAGAATCCTGCATTACGGGACACGCAGATGCCGATGACGGGCAGAGACAGGTTGTAAAGCGCTTGACCTAACAATAACCCAGCATAAGTGCCGCCGGATCCAATCGCCGTCACAATACAACTCGGTTGAATTTGCGCGCAGGTAAAATCTGCGGCCAGTTCCTTGACGGCTTGAATGTAACCCCAAAGGCCCAGTTCATCGCTTGCGCCAATTGGGATCCGGTATGGTCGCTCACCCAAGGCGCTGAGCTGGACGACCTTGCGTTCATAGAGTTCATCGAGGCGCTCGAAGGCTTCATCGCTCACATAGTCGATTTTAGCGCCTAACACCTGATTAAGGAGTAGGTTGCCATTGGCGGTTCTAGTTTCAGAGCCGCGCAAAATCAGATGGCACTGCAAACCGAGTTGCGCGGCAAATAAAGCGGTTGCCCGGCAATGATTCGATTGCAAGCCGCCACTCGTAATCAGGGCCGTTGCGCCTTGGTTTAAAGCATCCGCTAGCACAAACTCGAGTTTTCTGATTTTGTTCCCGGCGCCTGCAGCTTCGGTTAGATCATCTCTTTTAATCCAGATTCGGGGCCCACCAAGGGCTTCAGACAGTCGATCAAGTGGTTGCAGCGGCGTCGGTAGCCTCGCCAGGTCGAGTTTAGGCGGCGGGTTCATGATGGCGATTTCGCACGACAAACTGACTGGACGTGGTCATAGTAATTTCACCATCTTCAATCATTTCCGTGGTTAGCAACACACTGGACTTACCGCGGGCCAGCAATTTCTGCTGAAAAACCGCAAAGTCATTCGGCAGCCGGCAGCGACAGGTCAGATGTTTTAAAACAGGTCGCAGAAAAACCGCCTCGGAACGGCCAACAACCGTATTCCCAACGATGTGCATTTTTCCAATTTGAAGTTGTACCATGCCCCAACCGGCTAAGGCCGATAGCGCAGACAAACTGCCCCCAAAGGCGCTCATCTGATGGTTAATATTCGGCGTGAGCGGCGCTTCAAGGGTTAATAAATCCTCCTCAAAGCTCGTGACCGTCACCCCCATCGCGACACTTAGCGGAATCAATTGATGAATCGTCGCCTCTAATTCCGCGGCGGTTTTAACTTGAATTGACGGCATATCCACGTGGGCCACCTCTTATTGACAGTTATGACTATAATACAGCGTCACCTTGGGATGCAGTGCTTTATGCGTTATCTCTTTCTATTATTGATTGCCCTGACGTCGAGCTGTCGTGACGACGGCGCGTCGCTTGAACTCACGGGTAACACCATGGGGACCACGTATCGTATCTTGATCGCCAGCCCGGCGAAATCGAGCAACCTTACTGAAACGCATAAGAAAATAGAAAGAAAACTAATTCAAATCAATGCGTTAATGTCGACTTACGATCCTGAATCGGAAATATCTCGCTTCAATCGAACGAGGCCAGGCATGCCGTTTAGTTTGCACGCCGATACAGCAGAAGTCTTAGCTTTCAGTCTCGACCTAGCGGATAAAACGGGCGGCGCCTTTGACCCGACTATTGGGCCGTTAGTGGAACTCTGGGGGTTTGGGCGCGCGACATCAACCGGTCAAGCGCCAGCAGATGACCGCATCCAAGTCGTTAAACGGCAAATTGGATATCAAAGTCTTCAACTGGATACAGACGCCCCCGCCGTGAAGACGCCGATCGGGCGAGAGCTCGACTTTTCCGCTACGGCGAAAGGTTTTGCGGTCGATGCATTGGCGGCGATCCTTGTGCAACAGGGACATTCAAATTTTCTCGTTGAAATCGGCGGTGAACTATTCTCCAAAGGAGAGAAGCGTCCAGGGCAGCCCTGGCGAGTTGCTATTGAGATGCCCAGCAACGCCTCCCGCTCGATATATCGTGCTTTTCCATTGATCGATTCTGCGATCGCGACCTCGGGAGACTACCGAAATTATTTTGAATCCAATGGCCAGCGGTTTTCTCACACCATTGATCCGCGAACCGGCTATCCCATTACGCACGCCACCACGTCCGTCACAGTGGTGGCCTCAACAACCCTGGAGGCCGATGGCTGGGCGACAGCGTTGAACGTGCTCGGCCCGGTCGCTGGCATGCAGTTAGCGGCCGATCAAAATCTGGCCGTGGTCATGCTCGTCTTTGAGCAGAATGAACTCAAAGCATTGGAAAGCGCCGCGTTTAAAGACTATCTTGCTCAAAGCCTGTAAACTGACGCCGAGCATTAAAAAACGGTGATAGCCGTTTTGTGAATCAAAGGCTAGCCGAGACCGGCTTGTTGGCACGCAGTGCAACAACCTTCAATCACCAACGGCTTTGTTGAATTGAAGATGGATCAAGCAGACGAGAAGCGCTAGACCGCCGCCCTTGAGATAGGCGATGGCCCTTAGAAACAGAGTAGGTGATTCGATGATAGAGTTTTTTATGACGTTTTTAGTTTTTCTATTTGTGATCGTTATCATGGCGGTTGGCGTTATGCGTGGCAGACCACCGATAGCAGGATCCTGCGGCGGTTTGGGCGCGATGGGGGTCGACGGCGCGTGCGAAATTTGTGGGGGTAATCCGGACAAGTGCGAGGCCTCTGATGGCCCGGGGGCAAAACCGGTCATTACCAATGCGTTAGAAGCTTAGCGCAGCGCTGAGTCTTCTCTCCAGTCCCGCATCACGAAGTTGAGCCGCCTAAGCGCGTCGCTGAGGGCTTTTTACAGCTGACGTAGAGCTTAGAGTTTGAAAAATGCCCACTTGATGCCGGCAAGGCACCAGTTAAACGCAGCGGAAGCGGATTGAGCGCTGCGGGTCGATCCCTCACAGCAATTC
>JABGWC010000224.1 GCA_018645765.1 Gammaproteobacteria bacterium
ACCTCGAGGCTGTGCGCGAAAGCCTGTCCGATCACCAGACCAATGTAAGACAGTTGATGATCCGGCCAGTCCAGAAGGTCATGAGCCACTGATATGTCAGACAATAAGGTGCCTTCGGGGGCCTCAATGATCCCGTTGATGGGCAGCGAGAGAGCGTCCTTAAGGCTCTTGTCGACCCAAACACCGTTGAACACCAATGGTCCGGACGCTGTTGGGATCTCACCCGAGGGCATTTGTGACAGCAGATCAATGCCCAGCACGCGGACGCTCAAGTCCGCTATCTGCGCGGTTTCATCTACTACTGGCGATAAGTGCTCAAGGGTTGGCAGGGCGCCGGATCGCCACTTTCGTCGCAGTTCAAAGTAGTCATGGGTATGGAGGTTTTCCCGGTGCAAATAGTAGCTAAAGTCAGCGAGGCTGCTGGGCACCAAGCCATCGAGTCGACTTGAAATGCTGGCGCTGACGAGGTGAACACTAACGATGGACGCGACGCCGAGCGCCATGCCAACGAGCGCCATCGCCGTTGACCAGGGCGTCCGCCCAAGAAATCGCAGGAGGGCTAACGGGATCATTCAGGCGCAAGGCTTGAAGAAGGTCGCGCGTCCAAATGCAACCGGGTGTCCGCCATGGCTGCAATGTCATGACTATGAGTCGCCAGCACCAGCATGATATTTTGATCTCGGCAGCTTGAAAAAAGCAGGTCAGCGATCTGGGCGGAATTTTCCGAATCAAGATTCCCCGTTGGTTCGTCGGCCAATAGCAGAGGGGGTTTCAGCAAGACAGCACGCGCCACGGCGACACGCTGTTGCTCCCCGCCCGAGAGTTTCTCAGGAAAATCATGCAGTCGGTCCGACAAGCCAAAATCACTGAGCAGTGTTGATGCGTGGGCCTCAAGATCCGGCCGCCGATTCAAACGTGCAGGAAGCCGGACATTCTCCAAAACGGTAAGGGTCGGCACCAGATTAAAGAATTGGTAGACATAGCCGATGTGCTGGCGACGAAACGCGGTTCGCGCACGCTCATTGGCGGCACGATAGGAAAAAATTCTGTCTTCGATTTCAAGCGTGATATCGCCATCATCAAGCTCAACAAGACCCGCGAGGGCGTTCAACAAGGTCGACTTGCCTGAACCGCTGGGGCCTGTCACGGAAATTGACTTGCCCGCAGCGACGTTGAAGGAGAGGTCTCGGATGACGTCAATCTGGCGACTGCCGTCTTGATAATGTTTGTTGATCTGATGAACCGTCAGCGCTGAATAGTGAGTCATTAGCGGGATTATCCGTTGGAGTAGAACAAACGCTAGATTAAAACAGTCAGGCCTTCAGAAATAGCGTGCTTAATTCTTGGGTCGGCGCTCTGAGCGGCGCCACCTGAACCATCTTATCACCGGAAGGTGGCGCATTAGGGCTTAAGAGCGGCGCGGGACGAATGGGCGTCTGAGCGGGCATCCCTTTAATACGCACGCGAGCCCTATGGGGCTTACAATCGGGACGGGTTGCGCGCGTATCGCTTAAGGTATTCAATCCTAGCGAGACGAATCGAGCGGCAGTCTCTTTAGCCAGGTGCGACAGTCGTATCGCTCGGCTCTCGAGTCGGCATGAGAATGTTTGCGCAAGGCTCGGCTCTGTTGGGCCAACCCCGGCATCAGCGGTAGTACTGTCCGCAAAGGTGCCGAAAACACGGTCCCAGAGGCGCGTTGCGCCGTGTTGTTTAAGGTAGGGCGCGACCGGCCGCAGACATCGACTTGAGCAAGATAGAAGAATACTAGGCTGCCTTGCTATGGCGGTGGCGGTCTGCTCAGTACAGAATCGATGGTGAGTCGGCTAAAACTGGAACCCTTGACCGATTCAATCGGAAACGGCCTATGATAGGGAAGCAGATTCGACCTATTGAGACTGGATCAAAGGGCGCCAAGGTTGGTAACGTGGTTGAAGGTTAAGGCGGCTGGTTAGTTAAAAACGGGTCACGACGCCCCGCCTGAATTAACTGAGCGCTGCAGCGGCTGCAAGGCCTCAACTGCGGCGGGTTATGATCTCGGGCCGGCAAGCGGCGCCCGCACAGGGTGCGAATAAAATTCGTTTAGAGAAATTCAATGATAACAAAACGCCGATTTATTCAAGGCACGTTGCTGGCGGCTTTGCTGCCCATGAAGCTCCGACTGTTAGCCGAGGTAAACACAATGCAACCTATTGTAGAAAGTACTCTGGAACATCGCATTGCAGAAATTATCAACGAGTATGCAGATCAGGGCATTCACCGCACGGGTACCGATGTTGATCATCACAGTGCTGATTGGCTGATACAAAAAATTGAAAGCCTTGGTGTCGCTGCGACGGATACAGCGTTTGAGTTCCAGCGATTGCAGCCCTTTACGACCCAGTTGGCAATAGGCGATGCTGTCCTTTCAGGTGTGCCACTTTACGACTGCCACTACACTGACGCGGACGGTCTTACCGGCAGTATCGGTGAACTCGGCAGTAATGCAGAGATTGGCGTCATCATGGCCTTGCCGTTTGACGCCGCGCCGAATGTGCGGCGTCTCTATGAATCGAGAAAAACCGCCCAGCACAAAGCAATTGTTGTTGTCACGGATAGCCGGTTGCCAGAAGAGGGTGCGGCTTTACTAAATGCCGAGGATTTTACCGCGCCTTTCGGTCCCCCCGTATTACAGGTGGCCAATAAACATTGGGCCGCGATTCAAGCTGCGATGAAATCAGGACAACAAGTGGGTTTCGTGCTGCATTGTGAATATGTCAAAGCAATCGCAAGAAACGTAGAAGCGATCGTTAAGGGGAGTTGCCCTGAGCTCGCGCCGGTTGTCGTGATGACCCCTCGCAGTGGGTGGTGGGTGAACGCGTCAGAGCGTGGTGGTGGTATCGCGTGTTTTCTAGAAATCATGCGGGCCGTTAAAGCCTCGCGGCCAAAAAGAGATGTCATCTTCACGGCAAACACCGGCCATGAGTTAGGGCACACTGGCCTGAGTCTATTCCTTGACAACAATCCGACCTTAATCAACGACGCGTTCATCTGGCTGCATCTTGGCGCCAATTTTGCCGCTAAATTTGGCGCGCAGGTCAGGCTTCAATATTCGGATGACGACGCTGTCGAAAGCCTTGATCCCTGGCTTAAACAAAACGGTTTGACACCAAGCGCCATAACGCCGATTGGGCAACGCCCCTTGGGCGAAGCGCGGAATGTTTATGATGGCCAAGGCCGGTTTGTTTCGATCCTTGGCGGGAACGGTTTGTTTCACCACCCTGCAGATCGGTGGCCCGAGGCGGTTGATTTACCGGTAGCCACGAAGTGGGTCAAAGCGTTTACGCAATTGGCTGTCGCTGAGGCAGGTGGCTCGAACGGGTAAAGCAAGCGGTGGGCATCTCGACCAATGCGATGCGTGGCGGCGTCATAATCGCATTACGCTTTCGTATCAGCCAGCCCTAAAATTGGGTGCGACCATAAAGCGCAATAGGGTCCTAACCTCAATGCAGGTTTGGGGTTCTCAGGGCGTAATCGGCAGGGTTTCAAGCAACGCATTCAAAGCACACCAACCGGGCGCGGTTTCTAATCGGTGGTTATGAGTTGGGTTGAAATGAGATCGGTCATCAAGCGCCATGCCGTTAACGCTTGCAAAGCCCATCTCAAGTTCCGCCCAGAGCCTTGTTCCGCAATCTTTGCAAAACCGACGCCGGTTGTCGCGCCCCTTATCAGATTTAACACTAAATCCGCCGGGCGCTCCCTTGGTCAGCGTGACACTCTCTAAAGGGACGATGTATGCCGTGTAAAATGCCGAGCCGCTAACGGTTTGACAATCGGTGCAATGACACAATATCTGCATTACGGGTTCGCGATTTGTTTCAAATTGTGTCCTGCCGCACAGGCAACCGCCTGAGATCCTATCTGACATGATTGCCCCCTTCGATTTGAGCATTGTTGAGTTGGTCCGAATAGGATGTCAGGTCTTCTCGATTTTGGCGACGCCCAAACGAAATTGATTGCCTTGCCGGTGCTCATAGATCGTGGATAACAGGCGAGTAAATCTAGGTCGGCAAAACAGTTCAGATGGGCCTTGCCTGAGTTGCGCGGTATTGGCCTCACCGCAGTCTGAACACCCTGTGAGGGATGGCAACGCGCAGAGAGGCTCGGCACCGTTGGATACTCGCGTCGTTTGTCCACCAGAGCACGACGGTCCAATGTGATACGTCCCTTACAGCGACCCAAGGCGTGCCCGGGATGGGGTGCCGGGATGGCGCAACGAAAAATCGGTCGTAAAAGTACTGATTCGACCTGAAGCTTGGCGTTCGTCACCAAGTGCAATCCCTGGCGTTATGCCCCAAATCATTAGCAGGGGCTTCACCCGTTGACCTTCAAAGGCTTGACCGCGTCCATCTGGTTTGCCGTCAGACGCGGGGCTTTCATCCCGTGTTCAGATTATAAGGACTCAATTGCCAGCCCGAGGAACTGTTGAAAGCGCAGCCTCGTAGGCCGCGTGATTGTTTTGGCGATGCCACTCGAGGAGTAATATCTTCATCGCCATAGCGACCGCGACCGGTTGGTCGAACATTAAATGATGGTAGGTACCCGGAACTGTTATGACTGGCAGTAGGCCGTCAGTGATCTCGACCATGTGCTCGGCGTAAAAAGCGCCCTCATCTTCAGATTTTTCGCCCAGCATCAAGGCGGTGTTGGTCTTGAGTTGGGCGAAGGTGTCGCGTTGTGCTGCGCCCATTTCCATGTGGTCAAACAGGGCTGGATCAAATTTCCAGGTCCATCCGCCGTCAACCTCTTTAAGGCCATATTCTGCTAAGTGGTTCAAAACAGCGGGGTGTACGCCGGGTTGTTCTGGAATAAATCGAAATCGTTTCAGGGCTGCTTCTTTTTCTTCATAAATCCGCAGCTTGCGACCGGGTTCGACGCCTTCTCGTTCTGCTCGAAGCCCCCACTCCAGATATTCCTCAGGTGGCGCGGTCGTGAAATCCATGAACAAGATACCGCCTAATTCGGCATCGTGGTATTTACCGGTTTCCAGCGCCACCCAACCGCCAAAGCTGTGGCCGACGACGAATGGCTTATCGCCTAATGCCGCGGCCTGGCAGACCTGCCAAACTTCTTCTGCAAGTAGTTCGCCGGTGTAGCGTTCGCGCCAGTCGCTGTTGCCGTTACCGGATAAGTCTATCGCAGCGACTCGGAAGCTGTCCGCGAGGAAGGGGGCTGTGAAACGCCACCACTCTAAATGCGCATTGCTGCCATGGATGAGTACGATCCCGGGGTTACCAATTTTCCCCCAGGTTTCATAGACAATATTGGCACCCGCAACGTCAACACTGCCAGTTTCTGACGGCACAGCCAGGGCTCTTTCTAACCAGAACGGTAAATTCGTCATAAGGTCTCTTGTTTCATTGTTCAGCGCCTAAGTTTAGGGAAATCAGGTGAAGTTGGAAATACTGACCAAACCTAGGCAGCGCGTTTGGTGAAGCGGATGTACCCGCTGTGGTCCGTTGCGCTGCCTCAGCGGGTCGCGCGCAAGGAGAAAACCGAACAGCGAATTGCAATTGGCCGGTGGCTCACGCTGGCGCGGTAAACCTATCAATGCCAAGAGAACGCGGCGCCCAACGCGACTTCAAAATTGCCGAGAAGTTAAGACGCAGTGCGTTTATCACCAAGACCGAGCAATCTCGATATGATTGTCGAAGGCGGTAGATGAGAAGTTGGCGATCTTACCGAGTTGAATCAAGACTTCACTTAAAAACGCTTTGGGTTCGATATGTCCAGATTCAGGGGATAAAACGCCCGGCTTACGCAATTGGCCCGCTGCAAGAAACTGGATCCCACAAGCGAGTGGGATGCCGGTAATGGCGCCCATACTAATGCCATCCGCATCTGTTTCTTGTGTGGCGGGGCTTTTTAGGGATACGCCGACAGACGCCGGACGACCATTTTTAGTGCCTATTGCTAATCCGTACATTACGGGACGCGGGTCGGGCGCGTTCTCCTCTGCGAGCGCATCGGTATTTTGTTCAAACCGAGTGAGCAATCCTGCAGCGCGCGCCTTGCTGATCAGGCCCCAGTCCACGAGTCGCATAATCCCTTTAAGCTGCCAAGAATCGATGCCGCCACCATGCGCCAAGTTTAAAGATTCCTGTAATTCTGGGTAATTGGTGGGGAATGTAATGGCTTCTGGATGGCCGAAAATACACCCTGTAAAAGACGGCAGACCAGGATAGTGAACGGATACCGGCGCCAGCGGCCTGGCCATCTCAAAAGCACCCGACCGGAAGACACTCACACGCCCGGTCATTTGTTCAACGGCGTGGATCATTGCAGCGTTTGTGCCGCTTTGTGAGGACGCCTCCTCGGGTTTGGCAGGGCCGAGATTCCAGCCGGTGTAAACGGTGTTGACCGAATCTAATTCTTGCATCGCAATCAGCGCCAGAAGGTTGGTTACACCTGGACTGGCGCCCAGTCCGACCGTTGCGCAGACCCCAGCATCTTTTGCAGCTTGGTCTAACGCAAGCATTTCAAGTGTTGGCTCCCAATCATCACAAATGTCAAAGTAGTGACAACCCGTGTTAATCGAGGCTTGCAGGATCGGTACGCCGAAACGAAAAAACGGGCCGCAGGGATTCATCACGACGTCCATGCCATTCATGGCCTGTTGCAAAGCCAATGCATCGCTAACATCTAGCGGCATGGCACTGACTTTATCGTTCATCTCGTTGGCAAAATCTTGTGCACTATCTGCGTTGAGGTCAGCGACAACAATCTGTTCGATCGTTTCTAAATCTTGGAGGGCCTTGACTGCAAATCGACCCATGCCACCGCTGCCGCCAATGGCTAGGATTTTCATAAGGCGACCTTGGGTGTCTGACTGCATTCATCGCTCTGCATGAACCTGCCCTGATATTGAATACTTTTCGTCATAATACTCGCGTCCTTGGCGTCAAGATGATCAAGCAAAGCGTGTCGGAACACTGACCGTGCCACGCTCTTTCCCATTGATAAGGCTGGATGGGGTTCATCCGGTATAATTAGCTTGCCAGTGTTCATTGCACTTAATACTCTGATTATGCAGAGCTCGTTATACATCAATGTCTACCTACTTTGAAACCGTCTTAGAGCGCACTTTTGGGATAAAGCCGATGAAACCCCATCTAGAAGTTACTGAAGAAAATATGGCTGCGCTGCAGGCCTTTGGAACCACGCACAATGAGCCGATTGTCATGGTGAACCTGATGCAAGTTCGCGCAACAGCTTGCTACGAGGACGCGGCACTGAAGGACTGTTCTGGCTATGAGGCCTTTGCGCGGTATACCCAAGGCTCGTCAGAGGTCAGGCAACGCGCCGGCGCTGAGCTGATCTGGTCTGGTCGCGCAATGCAAATGCCGATAGGGCCAAGCGAAAAAACTTGGGACCTGATTGCGCTGGTCAGGTATCCCAGCGCGAAGGCTTATATCGAGATGATTGCGACCAAAGCGTATGCAGCAGCCAGAGTGCACAGGCGCGCCGCACTTTACGACTCGAGATTGATCATGACGATCGAAAATCCTTAGTGGCTCGATTGGATAAAAAGAGAGCGCTTTGAAGCACTTCCCTAAAAACCCGGAAAGAGGCCCGTTCATAAGTCAGTCGTACCGATGCTAGGCCTCAGGCGTGGATTGCCTGAAGCCGAGTGCTTTTTTTTCGTTAAACCGAGTGCTGGGATTGATTGCAAGATGTGCTTGTCTTGAACATGACTAAGTAAAGCGTCTGAAAATCTAGGCGCGCCTGGGTCAGGCTGACGTTACGGTTTATCGGGGATGATCCTTCAGGTTCAATGAGTCTGTTCACCGCGCTCGCCACTGTGGCAGAACAGTGATATCGATCTGGGTCATAATGGTATACATTACTTTATTTGCGAGATGAAACGATGGCCCAAGCAATTCTCTATGGTATCCCGATATCGCTCTACACGGGTCGGGCTCGCAGCTATCTCATTAAAGCCGGTATCGGTTACAAAGAAGTGTCGCCGATAGAGACGCGTTACCGCACTGAGATTGTGCCTGCCGCTGGCGGGAGAGCCGGTATGCCAACGCTTGAAACCGAATCAGGCGAGGTGATCAGAGATGGCGCCGCGATCATCGATCACTATGAAGCGCTGTGCGGGAATCAATTCTCACCCAAGACACCCAAACAACAGATACTGAGCCGGCTCTTTGACGTGATCGGCGCCGAAGGGATGCTTCGCCCCGCAATGCACTACCGATGGAATTTTCCAGAAGAAAATTTAGCGCTGCTCAAATTCCATTTTCAATCTGCGATACCAAGGGGCGCGGGGCGGGCAGAAAAAGC
>JABGWC010000041.1 GCA_018645765.1 Gammaproteobacteria bacterium
CGAAGCGGGCTTTGGAATGCCGAGGCAGGCAAGTTGCTCAGGTGATGCGAGATTTAAAACCCGCTCCCAAGGTTTATGGGGCGAGGATTGCCACGCGTGAAAGCCAATCATATCGTTGCCGGCGGCTTTATAACCGAATGTCATTGTGTAGCGCCGGCCCTCTGGGCGCGTAAGATTCGTGCCGCGATGGAAGGTGTCAATGCTGTGCGCGACCAAAGTGCCTGCTGGTCCTGCAGCGCTGCGCTCTTTTTGTTTCAGCTTGGCTTGTGAGGCCTCGGTTGCGATGACTTCACCGGCGCCGAGTATGCGGTCGCTGTCTGGTTTCGTGACATAGTGCAGTGCGCCCAAGTCATCCTCGACATCGGTAACATACGCGACGAAGTCAACCGACCTTTGACACGCGAGGTCGCCAGGGACGGTCAACGTGTGGTTGCCAAAGTCGCAGTGGTGCATTTGGTCATAATCGGCTTCGCCGGTGAATTTCGCCCAGGTATGGGATTGGTAAAGATGTACATCATTTACAGCAAGCAGGGCCTTGGCGAAGGCAATCAGGCTTGGATGCATCGAGATTAAGTTCAAATCAATGCTGCCCTCATAAGGCAACGAATCGATGTTTTGAAACTGCTTTGGGTGGGTTTTGCCTAAAACGCCTGCCCCCTTTTTATTCAGGGCAAGCGCTGCAGATTGCTCGGGTGCAAGGTGGCCATACAGGGCTTCAAAGTCATCAAAGAGGGGCGCAATCTCATCCAGCGTAAAAAAGTCTTCGATAATAACGAAGCCGTCTTGTTGCCATTGTTGAAGGTGGTGAGGCTGGTGGCGCATGGTCATTTCAAATCGGCGGTAACGAACTGAGTGCCAAGTTTAGCGCCGGTTAAGCCAAGGCGTCCACAGGCTGCGCGTTGAGATGAGCTATTGAATGGGATGATTGATCGGAATCAAGGGTTGCATCAGATGGACGCGATGCGCTTATACTCTGGGGTGAGTCAGATGGGGTTTTTGTCACATCAGAACCGTGATGACTACAAGTGAGCGCTTCATAAGCCCTTGCCAATCAGGCCGTCTACCGGCGAATAGTGTAACAAGAGGGTGTTATGTCACAACCGATCCTAGAGAAGAATCCGACATTTTGGTTTTACGGTTCTGCATCGATTGCCTACGGCATTAAAAACAATGCCTTCAGTTACCTGTTGTTAATTTACGCGAACCAGGTCCTTGGCTTACCGGGGTATCTTGCATCCCTGGCATTGGCGATCGCTATGATTTGGGATGCGGTGTCGGATCTTTTACTGGGGCATTGGTCGGATAAAACGAGTAGTCGATTAGGCCGGCGACACCCGTTTATGTACGCGGCTTTTTTCGTTCTGCCCATCACCTTTTATGCATTATTCAATCCTGTCATCGAACTGAATGATGACAATACCTTTTACTATGTGCTCGTGCTGGCGCTGTTGATTCGAACGGGGACCACGCTCTTTGAGGTGCCGTCGACGGCGCTCCTGCCGGACCTTGAAACGGACTACGATCGGCGAAATAAATGGCTGGCCTTAAGGCACTTTTTTGGTTGGACGGGGGGCAATGGCATCCACATGATTAATTTCATGTTTTGGGTGGGTGCGTACGGGGTTGCCTCCCAAACCGGTTACGGTATTTATGGCATTGCCGGTGCGCTTTTAATTGCCGCTGCGATTTTGGTGTCGTCGTTTGGCACGCAAAAAGTAGCGGCGGCGCTGCCTAAACCGAGCGAGCCGTTCCGATTTCTCGCCATTAAGCGGGAAATCAAGCAAATTTTTCAGTCGGTAAAAAATAAAAATTTTGCGGCGCTGTTTTTCTTTGGTTTGACGGTAGGGATCGCAGGGGGATTAGGCACCGCGCTCTATCTTTATAATACAACCTACTTTTTTGGGTTTTCCGGCAAACAGATTAGCGTCACTGCGATCGGTGTTTTGATCTCACCGATGATCGCGTATTGGGCGGCACCCTACCTCGGCAAGCAGTTCGGTAAAAAGCGCGCAGCGATCTACGCCATTTTAGTTAATATCATGCTGTACCCGATGCCCTACATTTTATTGCTGACAGGTTATTGGCCAGAACTGGGTAGTTGGACATCCTTGTATATATACAGCGGCTTTATCGTCATGGAAGTGATCTGCGGCATCGTTGGCGGGGTGCTGCTCGACTCGATGATGGCGGATGTGGTCGAAGATAGTGAGCTGAAAACGGCGCGGCGTTCTGAGGGGTTGTTCTATGCAGCTCGGGGCTTCGCCGCTAAGGCGATTTCAGCCGGCGGCATTGTTGGCGCAGGCACGATCGTATCCATTGTTGGGTTGGATGGCATTACGTCCGTTGACGACGTGACGCAAGAGATTCGAATGAATTTAGCAACCCTGTTTTTGCCAATTTATTGTGGGCTCTACTTGTTGGGTTTAGTGATTGTCTCGAAATATCGAATCACTCGCGAAGATCATGATGCCCATCTCGCACAATTGAATGCCCGCAAAGCGCCATAAAGGGCTGAATATCGATGACTGCGTGCTGAATTAATTTATGGATTAAAGTTTCCTGGGAGGGCGCGAATGTTTGCGAAAATTGATGAGGCCATGCAACGCTATGTTGACGATGAAATCTTGCCTGGCATCAGTTATCAGATTTTAAAAGGCTCGGAGATTGTGCATACAGGCCAGGTTGGGTATGCCGATATCGAGTCAAAGACGCCCTTGCAGGATGATGCGATATATAGGATTGCCTCCAATACCAAACTGATGACCTCGGTTGTGCTCATGATGTTGTACGAGCGCGGCAGTTTCGATTTGAATGACCCGCTTGCAAATTATCTCCCTGAATTTACGGATATGTTGGTCTTGCCAGAAGATGCTGCCCGCATTGAAGACGCTACACCTGCCGCGAACCCGATCTTGATTCGGCATTTACTCAGCCATAGTGCTGGGTTGTCCTATGGTTTCGTCGAGCCGGATTCGATTATTGATCAGGCTTACAACGCGGCCGCGCTTGGCGGCTTAGCAGGGACCGATACTGATCTTGAGACGTACACGCACGCGCTTGCGAGGCTCCCTTTGGCTTTTGAGCCGGGTTCCGGTTGGCGATACAGTGCCGCAACGGATGTCTGTGCCCGTTTGGTTGAGGTGTTGTCTGGCCAGAAATTCGATGTCTGTTTGGCGCAAATGTTGCTGGAACCCTTGGGGCTCATCGACACAGGTTTCTTTGTGCCGGAGGACAAAATCAGCCGGCTGACGACTCTTTACACGCCGGTGCACCCGTTTGAGCCGATGAAGAGCGGGCTGACCGTTGCGCCCATGCTCGGGGAGCGGGCGTCAACGCAAAAGCCTAAATTTTTGAGTGGCGGCGGTGGTCTGCTTTCAACGCTACCGGATTATTCGCGGTTCATTCAAATGATCATCAACGACGGGCAGTGGGGCGGCCGTCAATATCTGTTGCCCGAGACGTTGAGGTTGATGCGAGAAAATCAGTTGGCCGAGGGGGTTGTTGTCAACTTCCCGTTCTGGCCGATGCCAGGCACTGTCTTTGGCTTAGGGTTTGCCCTCAAAGAGAAACCGAGTGACGCGGAGTCTGCGCTTGCGGTCAATGAATACCACTGGGGCGGTTTGATGGGAACCCATTCCTGGATTGCCCCGCAAGCCAATATCGCGGCACTGTGTTTTACACAGCGCTTGCCGGGGTTTTGGCACCCTTACAGTCATGAGTTTAAACGCTTGGTGTACGAGGCGGCCGAAATTGGTTTTTAGGGCAGACCCGCGACGAGGCGATGAATTAAGGCTTGGGAGCGTTGCGCGTGGAAACGCCTTATGGGTTGAGGGTTACATAGAATGCGCTTTACTGGGGGCGTAAGTACTTTAATGCCTTTGGTGCAATGGGCTGTCTTAGTTGCAAGCCGTGCCGAATGTCTTGGTCAAAGACCAGGAGAAGCATGCTGTGAAGCCCTTGCAGCGCCGCGCGCTCAAACCTAATGCAACCGCCTGGCCAGGTGCCCTCAGGGCGCAATCGATTCCTGCGGGTGGCACACCGGATATTAAATTTTCATAAACCGCTTTTGATGAAAGCGTTCAGTGCTGGCGAGATCAAAGGGTCTCGATGACGCTGCCTGAGCGCTATGCTAAAACCTCAGCGCTATGATCGGTGCGCCAGTTGTTGCCGACACAGATTTGGCGCCAGGCGGCTTGGTGTTGATCGGCGCCCATATAGTCTGGTGAGAAAAGAAAGCATGCCGGGTGTGCTTTGGGCCGGCCTAAGCGCGGGGCTCAGTTTTTTTTATGGCCAGTTCAGGGTTGGCGGGCGCAGGAGTTACGCTGGACCGATTAGAGCCTCGTTTTGATGGAGAAAAAATGATGCAGCAACCACAGATTGAAACCGGTGAAGTCACCTATGAAGGACTTTGGGCGGATGATGCGAAATCGGTCCAAGTTTTTAGAGGCATTGCTTATGCCGCACCGCCCGTGGGCGCGTTGCGGTTTCGGCCACCAGTACCCAGCCCAAAGTTAAAAGGTCTGTTCCCTGCGCAAACCGACCCTACGGCCTGCTGGCAAGCACACTCGGAGGACGCGTTCGTTTGGTCACTCGGGGTTTTCCCCAGAAGTGAAGACTGTTTGTACTTGAATGTTTGGACGCCAGCCGCTCAAAGGGTTTCAGATGAGCCCTTGCCTGTTATGGTTTGGTTTCATGGCGGCGGGCACAACCAGAGTTGGGGACATCATCCATTGTTCGATGGGTCAAGTTTCACAGATCAAAACGTGATCCTCGTAACGGTGAATTATCGTCTTGGGCCCTGGGGCTTTCTTGCGTTACCCATGTTGGCGGAAGAGTCAGCGCAGGGATCTGCTGGCAACTATGGATTGCTGGATAAATTGGCCGCACTGCAATGGGTCCAAAACAATATTGCGGCCTTTGGCGGCGACATTGGTAATGTCACTGTTTTTGGACAATCAGCCGGATCTCAAAGCATCTGTGCACTGATGGCCTCGCCCTTGTCGAAGGGACTCTTCCATAAAGCGATTGGGCAGTCCGCAAGTTGTTTGCAGGCCTTCGATCATGACCCGAAGGGATTTGAGACGGGCTCGAGGTTGCTTGAGGCGCTCGGTGGCATTAATGATCTTAAGGCGCTTCGGTCGGTTTCGAACGAGGCGCTATTGGCGGCGGCTAAAGCAACCCAATGGGCCGCTCGGAGTCGTATTACCATTGATGGTTGGGTCTTGCCTGAGGCGCCCTTGGCGCGCTTCCTGAAGGGTCAGGCGCTGTCGGTGCCGTTGATGGTGGGATCGCTTGCCAATGAGGGGCATCTGTTGCTGCCGCGGGTGCAAGACACCGATGCGGCGGGGTTTCAGGCCTTCCTGATGCGCACCTTTGCGATGAATCCAGCCGCCATTCCCGAGATTCTGAAAGCTTACCAGTTCGAACTTGAGATTGACTATGCCACCGCTCGACATGAGATTTCAACGGATCTGTTCATGGCGTTCAGTATGCGGTTGTGGGCGTCGCTGAACGAAAAGCAGGGCGCGGCGAGTTACGTCTATTTTATGAGCCATGTCCCGCCGGCTTGTCGAATTTATCGTCCGGATGCCCCAATCCTTACGCTCGCCGATGGGCCAAGGAGTGCTGGCGCGTATCATTCGGGTGATCTTGCCTATGTTTTTAATACCATGGCCAAGACTGGCTGCTTCTGGAATGATGAGGATCGTGAGTTGGCCGTTACGATGAATCGGTATTGGATCAATTTTGCCAAGCGCAGTCATCCCAATGGGGGCGAGCAGCTGAAGTGGCCTGCCTGGTCGGAGACCGGGGAGGTGATGGTCTTTGATGATGGGCCTCGGTTGGAACGCGATGTGCGCCATCAAAAACTCAAAGCCCTCGCCCAGGGCCTAAATTTGTCGTTGGATTAAGGCGTCAGCGAGCCACGCCAAAGGCTGTGGCTGTGGCATCCAGCGCCGCGCGTAAACTCGTCACGAGCTGTTCAATCTCATCTGTTGAGATGATCAGGGGCGGTGACAGAATTAAACTATCGCCTACCTGGCGCGCCATCAGGCCATGCTGGATCGCATAGTTGCGGCAGAAAACAGCCGCCGCAGCATCTGGGGCAATGCGAGTGGCTGCGCCGGGCTCGCGCACCAATTCGACTGCTCCGAGCATGCCTTTGCTTCGAACTTCGCCCACAATTGGATGAGTCGATAGGGTCGATAACGCTTTTGCCCAAACATGTTGTTGGGTGTTTGAAATGGTCTCAAGGAGATCTGTTTCTTGATAAATCTTAACCGTTGCGTCGCCGGCGGCGCAGGCAACCGGGTGTCCGGAATAGGTGAAGCCATGGGTGAACTCGCCACCACTGGCCGTCACAACCTTAGCGATTCGATCGCTGACGGCGACGCCGCCAAGGGCTTGATAGCCGTTGGTTACGGCTTTTGCAAAGGTAATTAAATCCGGTTCAAAATTATAGGTTTGACACCCCCACCACTGACCGGTGCGACCAAAGCCGCAAATCACCTCATCGCTGATCAGTAGCACGTCCCTTGACCGGCAAATATCCACAATCAGCGGCCAGTAGTTATCGGGTGGGATAATGACGCCTCCCGCGCCTTGGATGGGCTCGGCAATGAAGGCGGCCACATTCTCGGAACCCAGTTCATCAATTTTATCAGCGAGGGACTGGGCCGCTTGTTGCCCGATGTCTTCGGCAGATTGCACGCCAAGGTGGGGAAAGCTGTAGGGTTGCTCAACGTGATGGACATAAGGTAGGCGTTGCATTTGATCGTGCATGCCCTTCATCCCGCCAAGGCTTGCTGAGCCAATGGTACTGCCATGATAGCCATTGGTTCGGGCAATAATGTGCTTTTTTTGGGGTTGGTCTAATAAATCAAAATAGCGGTGCACGAGTCGTATATTGGTATCGTTGGCTTCGGAACCCGAATTGGTGAAAAAGACATGGTTGAAGGCCTCTGGCAGAATCTCTGTCATGCGGTCAGCAAGCCTTAGCGTGCTATCGGTTGTGCAGTTGAAGAAGCTGTTGTAAAACGGCAGTCGATCGAGCTGCTCGGTGATCGCAGCTTTAATACTGTCCTGAGAATAGCCTAGATTGGTGCACCATAAACCAGACATGCCATCCAGCAAGCGGTTGCCCAAATGATCGATAATGAAAATACCCTCCCCGCGAACATAGGTTTTACCACCCTGATTTTTGTATTCTGCAAAATCCGTAAACGGATGCAAAAAGGTACCGGATTCAAGCGTGTTGTGGGTTGCGTCAGGCGCTGTCGTTGACATGATGCGATTTCCTAGTGGATTAGAGGCTCAAAAGCTGATTAGTCTGTCCATATGCTCTGTGAACGGGATTTGCTCGCTCCGGATCAGGGCGCGTTCGACCGAGCGTGTAATTGTAACGAACTGGGAACGCACCAAAGGTACCGCCGTTTGCTTTCCGGTTGTAAACCCTGTCGTGTACAACTGGGTACATTAGCGCTCTGTGTGAAACCGGGTCAAGTCATCAGGACCACGCAGAAGACCTTGACAGATCCTCAAGCGCGGTCATAATTTCAGGCAACAAAGGAAATTTTCATGAAATCGCTGTGCCCGGTATCCACTAGGCCTCAAAACTTGATCAAAGAACCAGGGGGGGAGCGCTAAAACTGCTCTGGTTTCGAATGAATCCTTATTTTAAGAGAATGATTCTCTGCCTATTGATCATCAATCTTGCGTCCTGCGGTGGACGTGAGCCAGTGGATTTATTGATCCTAAATGCCAGCGTCTACACGGTAGATGACGACAAACCCTGGGCGCAAGCGTTGGCTATTCGTGATGGTCTGATTGTAGCTGTGGGCGCAAGTGCTGCGTTGATTCGAGATTACGAAGGCGCGCAATTAGATCTTCAAGGCCAGATGGTTCTGCCCGGCTTTCACGATAGCCACAGCCATCTTGTTTATGGCGGCTTAGAGCTGATGGGGTGCGATCTATCAGCGGAAAGTACCGTCGACAGCCTGTTGCAGAAAATTACGGCCTGTGACGAGGCGCTCGCGGCGGGTGAGTGGCTGATTGCGGGTGGTTGGGATTTGTCGTTATTCGAGTCGACCAACCCGAGCAAGTCCTTGCTTGATGACCTCAATTCAAAGCGGCGCATGTTTGTTCGAGGCGCGGATGGACACTCTGCTTGGGTTTCCTCCGCAGCCCTGGATTATGCTGGGATCGCGGCGGAAACACCCAACCCAAAAGACGGCATCATTGAGCGCGATGCGTTTGCAGAACCTCGTGGCGTTCTACGAGAGTCCGCCATGTTACTGGTTGAAAAGGTGCTGCCAGCGGTCACAGTCGACGACCGATTAAAAGCGGC
>JABGWC010000068.1 GCA_018645765.1 Gammaproteobacteria bacterium
CTCGGACCAAAAATCGCAATGGTTGGCAGCCGCGCGGCCTCTTGGCATGGTTTGCAGTTTGCTGAGCAATTAGCTGGTCAATTAGCGGCGCTGGGGTTTGTTGTAGTGAGCGGCCTCGCGCGGGGTATTGATGCGGCTAGCCATCGCGGAGCCCTAGCCGTGGGCGGTAAAACGATTGCCGTCTTGGGTCAGGGTTGCGATGTGGTCTACCCGAAGCAAAACCAGGCGCTGTACGAACAGATTGTCCGTCATGGCCTACTTGTGTCGGAATATCCGGATGGCACGGAACCGAAGCCCTACCACTTCCCAGCCCGAAATCGAATTATAACGGGCCTGTGCGACGCTCTGATCGTGGTCGAAGCTCGCACGCGCAGCGGTTCTTTGATTTCAGCCAAGTCGGCTCTTGCGCAAGGCCGTGAGGTGTTTGCGGTGCCGGGCCCGGTAGTTGCTGGTGCGGCGTCAGGGTGTCATGAGTTAATCCGTGAGGGCGCTCACCTCATGGATTCGATTACGGACTTGTACCGGGAAATGCCGAACCTTTTTCGACATATTCAGTCAACAGAGGCCGCCTTGCCTATACCAGACGAGCCTGCTGGGCAGGTTGTCACGGATAACCATCAAGCGCTGCTGGCGCTGCTTACGGCGGGCCCTATGGTCTTTTCGGATTTGCTCGCCAACTTCGATGGAACAATCGAGTGCTTGGCGGCGGCACTGGCGCATCTCGAACTTTCCGGTCAGATTGAGCACCTTGGGATGCTTTACCAACTCAGAGTAAGCTGAGTAGCAGCGTTGCCGGCCCTAGGTTTCGTCGCGATACCGCCTGATTTTCGTGTTTTGATGTCCCTTTTCCCGTTTTCGGCCCCTCTGGCGTGCTGATTGATAAAGGAATGCTTATAATCTTTGTCTCGAAAGTTGGAGATAACGCATGGAAAAGAAATTTGTAGCGATCTTAATGGGTTCGGATTCAGACCTACCGGTAATGGATGCGGCGGTCGAGATTCTCAAGCGGTTTGGCGTAGCCCTGGAGGTCAAGGTGACCTCAGCACATCGCACACCGGCGGAAACCCAGGCTTATGTTCAAAGCGCTGAGGCGCGTGGTTGTCAGGCCTTCATCGCAGGGGCCGGCATGGCAGCACATTTAGCCGGTGCGATTGCGGCGCAAACCACTCGGCCTGTCATTGGCGTGCCGATTGATGCCGGTCCTTTGCAGGGCTTTGATGCGTTATTGTCAACGGTACAAATGCCGGGCGGCATTCCGGTGGCAACGGTCGCGATTGGTAAAGCCGGTGCAAAAAATGCCGGATATTTAGCCGTTCAGATGATGGCACTGTCGGATCCCAGCCTTGCCGAGGCCCTGCAGGGTGAGCGACTTGAGAATGCGCAGGCAATCTTAGAAAAATCCGCAGCAATTGGACAACGCTACCTTTGATACGCGCTCAGACCGGGGGCTGCAATCGGCAAGCGCTTTTATCAGGCGCGGTGATTGCCTATCCGACGGAGGGGGTCTGGGGCTTGGGCTGTTCGCCGGCTTGCGAGCAAGCGGTTATGCGCATTTTGCGCATCAAGCAGCGGTCGGTGAAACAAGGCCTCATTCTTGTGGCCGGATCGATTGATCAGTTTGCGCCGTTTTTAGAGGGTCTGAATCAAGATCAACTTCAGCGATTACAGCTGTCTTGGCCCGGTCCAGTTACCTTCTTAGTACCGGATCGTGGGGTGAGTCCGGATTTTATTCGGGGAGATCACGCAACGGTTGCATTGCGCGTTTCTGCCCACCCGGTTGTGCAGTCTCTGTGCCAAATGCTCGGAGGACCAATGGTTTCGACCTCGGCGAATCGATCGGGCGAGCTGGCAGCCATATCTGAGTCAGCGGTTGCCGAGCAGTTTGCCGGTGAAGTCGACTTTATTGTCCCTGGCGCGCTGGGCGGACAGGCCGGTCCAAGTGAAATTATTGATCTGGTTACAGGCCAAGTGCTTCGGCCCCAGGGGGCGAGATGATTAACCTTGCCGTACTGGGCAACCCCATCGCGCACAGCCGATCGCCTGAGATCCATGGCTTGTTTGCGCAGCAATTCGGGATGGCTTTGGATTATCAAAAAGTATTGGTTTCGGAGCATGGTCTCGCCGAGGCAGTGGCCGAATTGGTCCGCCAAGGCGTACGAGGGTGTAATATTACGGTCCCGTTTAAGTCGCAAGCACGGGCCCTGTGCGACGAGGTAAAAGGAGACGCCATCGGTCTGGGGGTGATTAATACGCTTGATTTCACGCCCAATGGTACGGTTTATGGTTACAACACAGATGCCCAGGGGCTGATTACAGATCTTAAAGACCATCTTGAGCAGTCAATTCAAGACCGCAGGGTGCTCTTGATTGGCGCTGGCGGTGCGGCTCAGGGGGTGGTGCCGGCGTTGCTCCGAGAAGGACCGGAGACGTTGCATGTTTGGAACCGCACGCCCCAGCGGGCTGAGCAATTAGTTCAATTGGTGCCCAGCTCGGAGCTCGAGGCGAAAACCCTTGAGCAGCTAGATGAGCAATACGATCTGATTATCAACGCGAGTGCGGCGGGTCTTCAAGGCAGTGCGCCGGATCTGCCCCGCCGAGTTATTGGGCCCAACTCCTTTTGTTATGATCTGAGCTATAGCGACTCTGAAACCCCTTTTTTACGGTGGGCTTCCGGCTTGGGGGCAATGCATCGGGCAGACGGATTCGGGATGTTAATTGAACAAGCCGCTGCCGCCTTTCACATTTGGTTTGGATTGTTGCCGGATACACAAGTGGTTCGCACAGAGATACTGAGTTAAACCAAGCCCGTAAGGAGGTGGCCGTTGAATGCGTTACTTTTAAAAAGCTCATTTCCTGATTTTGATTCAATTTCGGCTGAGCACGTGGTGCCGGCCATTGAGGCCATTTTAAAAGCCAATCGGTCTGAATTGGCTTCCATTAAGGTTGGGGCTGAGGGCGCTGATCTGGTTCAGGCTTTTCATGCACTAGAACGTCTTAGTGCCCGGTTAAATGATGCCTGGGCGCCCATAGCGCATTTAAATGCGGTTATGAGCCATGATGCGTTAAGGACAGCTTATAACACGTGCTTGCCCTTGCTGAGTGCCTACGAAACCGAGCTTGGCCAAGATCGAGACTTGCTCGAAATTTATGAGGCAATTGCGGCCCAACAAACGGCCCTGCAGTTGTCCCGCGCCGAATGTAAAGCCGTCGCCAATGCCTTACGGGATTTCCGATTGTCGGGTGTGGCCTTAAGCGACGACGACCGAAAGCGTTACGGCGAACTCAAGCAACGACTCAGCGAGCAGACCAGCCTATTCTCGGAGCATATCTTGGATGCCACGGACGCCTGGGAGAAGGTGATCAAAGATGAGGCGGAGTTGGATGGGCTCCCAGAAACCGCCATTGCGCTGGCAAGACAAGCAGCAGAAGCAAAAGGCTATGGCGGCTATCTCCTGGATCTGAGCAGCCCAAGTTATTCATCGGTGATGACCCATGCAACAGATCGAGGTTTGCGGCGAGCGGTTTATGAAGCCTACACGACACGGGCGTCTGAACTGGGTCCCCAGGCGGGTCAATTTGACAACACCGCTTTGATACAAACAATTTTAGAAGATCGGCTTGCGCTTGCAAAATTGTTGGGATTTGGACAATTTTCCGAACTGAGTCTTGCGACCAAAATGGCAGAGAACCCGGCCGCCGTGATGACGTTTTTAACGGATCTCAGTAATCATTCTAAAGTGGTGGCTGAGCAGGATTTTGACGAGATTGCTTGCTTTGGGTCGGAGGCGTTGGGGTTGTCCTCGATTCAGCCTTGGGACGTGGCTTATTGCGCCGATCGATTGAAACGGCATCGATTTGATTTGTCGGATGAGGACCTCAGGCCGTATTTTCCAGCTCAGAAAGTCATCGATGGCTTATTCGAGATTGTTCAAAGAATCTTTGGCGTTGAAGTTACCCCGGTGACCGATATGTCGGTTTGGCATCCAGATGTCACCACCTACTTGATCCATCGTGAAGGGGTGCCCCTGGCGCGCTTTTACTTTGATTTATATGCTCGAGCCAAAAAACGCGGTGGGGCTTGGATGGCGGACTGCCGATGTCGCCGGCAGGACCCGGCGCACGGACTAACCCTGCCGGTGGCTTTTTTGACGTGTAATTTTCCACCACCGGTGAATGACCAGCCTGCCCTGCTTCGCCACGATGATGTCGTGACCTTGTTTCATGAATTTGGCCATGGGCTTCACCATATGCTGACGCAAGTTGATTGCGCGTCGGTCTCGGGTATCAACGGCGTGGCTTGGGATGCGGTCGAACTCCCCAGTCAATTTCTTGAAAATTGGTGCTGGGATCCAGAGGCGCTCAATCTCATTTCGGGTCAGGTCGAGACCGGCGAGCCTCTTCCGCTCGCTTTGTTAGACAAAATGCAGCAAGCGCGGAACTTTTGCTCGGGTATGCAGATGGTGCGACAGCTCGAGTTCGCGCTGTTTGACTTCAGGCTTCACAATGAATTCGACGGTAATCCCGCGACCTTGCAGGCAATTTTAGATCAGGTGAGAGCGGCGGTTTCGGTCATACCTATCTCCGAGACAAATCGGTTTCAAAATGGGTTCAGCCACATCTTTGGTGATGTGATGGGCTATGCCGCAGGCTACTACAGTTACAAATGGGCAGAAGTGCTCAGTGCGGATGCCTTTTCCAAATTTAAAGAAGATGGCATTTTCAATCGGCAGACGGGTGAACGGTTTTTGACCACTGTTTTGGAGCAAGGCGGCGCGCGGGATGCTTTAGAATTGTTCGTCGACTTTCGCGGACGCGCGCCAACTGTTACAGCGCTGCTTCAACAGGAAGGTATTCTCTGATGAGCCGACGTTTTATTGCAGGTGCTCGATGTCAGGGCTGTGCATCTGAAGATACCTTATATTTTGATTCAAACAGCACGAGTGATGTTGTGATGTGCGTCGACTGTGGTTTCACTGAGGCACGACCTGTAACCGTGGCAGTGGCGACGTCCTCCGAGGCGGTTGAAATCGTGCCGCTAAAGTTCCCAATGACTTGAGGGTAGGCATTCTCACAGCTATACTTGCGGCCGCGGGATTTCGATGACGCCCAATTGGAATGAGCGACTTGCGAGTTAGGCGCTGAGCGGGGGGCTTAAGCCCCGAGTAATTGAGCCCGATAAGCTGCATCAATAACCCGAGCAGACATAAGCCGATTGATGCAATTCGGTCGTAAAACATTGATAATTCGGCAGTCATTCGCCAAAGAGCCGTCCTCTTTCGAGAAGAGAGTCGGTTCAAAGAAGAGACCCTGCAATCAAAGGCAGGGGTAATAATTGAAAAGCGTGGTTGCGGAGCAGCCTCGAAGATCACAAAACGTTTAATCGTCAATTAGGTTGGAGTTGCGAGACATGGCAAGAAAAGAAAGCAAAGTAGGAGAGGGTCAGCGATTGAAAACCTCTCTTCAATGGTTGATCGCACTGGCTGCCTTGGGCTCAAGTTGGCAGGCCCTAGCGGATTGGTCTGCTTTGAATATGACCAAAGGGGTAACGGCAATCTCGCGCGAGGTCTACGATCTGCACATGCTCATTTTTACCATTTGTGTGGTGATTGGTGTTCTCGTTTTTGGGGTCATGATTTGGTCGATGCTGGTGCATCGAAAGTCGCTAGGGCATGAGCCGGCTACGTTTTCGCACAGCACTAAATTAGAATATGCCTGGACGATCATTCCAATTTTTATCCTGATTGGGATGGCGGTTCCTGCAACCAGCACATTGCGTGACATGTACGACGCCTCTGGCGCTGAAATTGATATTGAAGTTCGAGGTTATCAATGGAAGTGGCAATATACCTACTTAAACGATGATCCAACCCAAGAGGTTAAATTCATCAGCAGCCTACTCACGCCGCCTGATGAGTATTACAACCGCTCACCAAAGCGGGAGCACTACTTGTCCGATGTTGATAATCCGTTGGTTATTCCGATTAATAAGCGGGTCCGGTTTTTGATTACCTCGAATGACGTGATTCACTCCTGGTGGGTGCCTGACTTCGCGGTGAAGAAGGATGCGATACCAGGATTTGTTCACGAAGCGTGGGCGGTTGTTGAAGAGCCCGGTATTTACCGCGGTAAATGCACGGAGCTGTGTGGCAAAGATCATGGTTTTATGCCGATTGTGGTCAAAGCGGTCGAGCAGGCCGAGTATGAAAGCTGGCTTGCGATGAAGCAGCAAGAAGCGCTGCAAGTTTATGAGACGGTTGGAAAGACTTGGACCATGGCAGAATTGATGGAAACTGGCGAGCAAGTTTACGCACAGGCCTGCCAGTCCTGTCATCAGGCTAATGGTCAAGGGATTCCGCCAGCGTTTCCGTCATTGGTTGGTCAGGGTCTGGCGATCGGACCGATCGATGCGCATATCGATATCGTTGTAAACGGTAAAGCAGGATCCGCGATGCAAGCCTTTGCTGCGCAATTAAATCCGGCTGAGATCGCAGCGGTTGTAACCTATGAAAGAAATGCTTGGGGTAATGATGTGGGCGATCTAGTGCAGCCCAGAGCCGTTAATGCACTGATTAGTAGCGAAGAATAGGAGAAAGGGATGAGCGCAGTTATTGAAAATCATCACGACGATCATCATCACGGCCCCGACAAGGGACTGATGCGTTGGGTTTTAACGACCAACCACAAAGATATAGGCACCCTTTACCTCTGGTTTAGCTTTGCCATGTTTTTAACGGGCGGTTGTATGGCATTGGTGATCCGTGCCGAACTGTTCCAACCCGGCTTGCAGTTGGTTGTGCCAGAGTTTTTTAATCAAATGACGACCATGCACGGTCTGATTATGGTGTTTGGCGCGGTTATGCCAGCGTTTGTCGGTCTCGCGAATTGGTTGGTGCCGATGATGATTGGCGCGCCGGATATGGCGTTACCAAGAATGAATAATTACAGCTTTTGGATCTTGCCATTTGCCTTCAGCATGTTGTTAAGCACCCTGTTTATGGAAGGCGGGGCGCCGAATTTTGGTTGGACGTTTTATGCGCCCTTGTCGACAGAATATGCGCCACCCAGCGTGACCTTTTTCATTTTTGCAGTGCACTTAATGGGTATTTCTTCGATCATGGGTTCAATCAATGTCGTGGTCACGATTTTGAACCTGCGTGCGCCGGGTATGCGTTTGATGGATATGCCTTTATTTGTCTGGACGTGGCTCATAACCGCTTATCTTTTGATTGCAGTGATGCCGGTTCTGGCGGGCGTGGTGACCATGATGCTCATGGATATCCACTTCGGCACGGCCTTTTTTAGTGCGGGCGGTGGCGGTGATCCCGTTTTGTTCCAGCACGTCTTTTGGTTTTTTGGTCATCCTGAAGTCTATATTATGATTCTGCCAGCGTTCGGTATTGTCTCAGCGATTATTCCGACCTTTGCACGTAAGAAGTTGTTTGGTTATGACTCAATGGTGTATGCAACGGCGTCGATTGCGTTTTTGTCGTTCATTGTATGGGCTCACCACATGTTTACGGTTGGGATGCCGATTGCAGGCGAACTGTACTTTATGTACGCGACGATGTTGATCGCGGTGCCGACCGGCGTGAAAGTATTCAATTGGGCGGCGACCATGTGGCAGGGTTCGATGACGTTTGAAACGCCCATGTTGTTTGCGGTTGCCTTTGTGATTTTGTTCACCATTGGTGGACTGTCTGGATTGATGCTGTCGATTGTGCCAGCAGACTTCCAGTACCACGATACCTACTTCGTGGTTGCACATTTCCATTATGTTTTAGTGCCAGGCTCGATCTTTAGCATTATGGCGGCCGCCTATTACTGGCTGCCGAAGTGGACCGGCAACATGTATGACGAAACCCTCGGTAAGACCCATTTTTGGTTGTCTTTTGTTGGGGTGAATGTCACGTTCTTCCCACAGCATTTCATCGGGCTAGCCGGTATGCCGCGGCGCTACCCAGATTACGCGCTGCAATTTGCAGATTGGAATATGGTCTCCAGCGTCGGCGCGTTTATCTTCGGGTTTAGTCAGCTGCTATTTTTGTTCATCGTAATCAAATGCATCATGGGCGGTAAAAAAGCAACCGATGAAGTTTGGGAAGGTGCCGAGGGGCTTGAGTGGACTATTGCGTCTCCTGCGCCTTACCATACCTTTTCAACGCCGCCTGAATTGCCTGAACGTTCAATGGCATAACTGAGTTATCACGGATGGCAACGCCCAATCAGAAGGTGCAGACTCGAACCACGCTAAAGTGTATTGGCGTGGTTTTGGGTATGTTCGTGTTTGGCTTTGCGTTGGTGCCCTTGTATGACATTTATTGTCAGGTGACGGGTGCCAACGGCAAGACTGCCAGTGCTTATGTCGTTCCCGAAGACGGTATCGCAGTGGATCCTGATCGTTGGGTAACGGTGCAGTTTTTAACCAATAACAATGCCAGTATGCCTTGGTCGTTTAGGCCTGAGGTTCGGAGCATGAAAGTGCGGCCTGGCGAGATGAACCAAACCACCTTCTATGCGAGCAATCCCGCCGGCTACACGATGACCGCCCAAGCAATTCCAAGTGTTGCGCCGTTTCACGCCGCGGAATACATGCATAAAACCGAGTGTTTTTGTTTTGAACAGCAGGTCCTAGCAACCGGTGAAGCCATTGATATGCCGCTTCGGTTTATCATTGACCCTTACCTGCCAGAGTCTGTACAGACGCTCACCTTGTCGTATACGTTGTTTGATATTACGGATATGACAGCATCAGCTGCTGCTGAATAATCAGTGATTTAATGGAGAATCCAGATGTCCTCTGACTCAACTTATGAAAGC
>JABGWC010000187.1 GCA_018645765.1 Gammaproteobacteria bacterium
ACTGGCTCGGTTGTGCACACCGCGAATGCTTGGGATGACGGCGACGACGTTGTGCTGCAAGCATCCCGCTCAAAAACCTCAGACATTGCCGGCGCTGGCCTAAACGCTGAAAATCTTGAGGAGACGCAAGGCCAGTTGTACGAATGGCGCATCAACTTAACCACGGGCGTTGTAACAGAGCGCACCCTCAGCGCCGTTTATTGTGACTTTACGCGGGTGAATGACTTGCATGCTTGCCATCCAACGCGCTACGTCTACGCGGCTGCCTTTAACCCCGAGCGGCCCTTCAGCTTTGATGGCGTTATGAAGTTTGATAATGAAACCCAAACCACGACAACCTTTCATTACGGCGCAAACCGATTCGGTGGCGAGGCGGTCTTTGCGCCCAAGGTAGGGGCAAAAACAGAGGATGACGGTTATCTTGTTTGCTTCGTGCAAGATGAAGCGGCCCAGCAAAGTGAATGCTTAATTTTGGATGCCCAGGACTTAGCAGCAGGGCCTGTTGCTACCATTATGGTGCCGTATCGGGTGCCCTACGGCTTCCACGCGACTTGGGTTGGCGATCTTTAAGGACATCGATCACGCCATTTGTGGCAACTCTGGGCGCGCCGCTGACGCTTGCCGCGTCGCCCGGATGAGCTCAAGCGTTTTTGTTGCGAACCTTGGCTAAGCGCCCAGCTTGTGAGCATTACGGCATGAACGCTTGTTAGGCGGCGCCTTCACCAGCCGGGTTACGTGTGTCTTAGTGTTCTAAGCGATTCGGTTGCCGAGCCTATTTCGTCGCCATGGAAACAAAATGAGTTGCTCTAAACCGATCATGTTTCACTTTTTTCGAACCAACCCAGGGCGATGCAAGCCAAGCCACCGTTTATCGGCAGCGAGTACTTCTTTGTTCAAGACCGATCAAATTAACGTTACAGGGCCGCACTCGGATACCATGCCGTCATGCTAACAAGACTCATTGCCGCCTTTACCTTTCGGGATTATCGGATCCTTTGGGTCATGCTGATCATTGGCTCAATTGCGTTCTGGATGCGGATCCTAGGCACCGCCCAATGGCTGCTCGAAGAAACGGGCTCGGCCTACATGGTCGGCCTGATTGGGGTTGTACAGCTCATTGTTCAGCTGCCCATGACACTGTGGGCCGGCACCTTGGCCGACCGGGTCGATCGTAAACGCCTGATGTCACTGGCGCATGGCGCAACCGGCGTCTCGCTGGTAACGCTGGGCGTGCTGAGCAGCACCAATGCGCTGACACCCGCCTTAGTTTATGTAGGCATTGCAATCACGGCCGGGACCCACATGCTCGCGAGTCCCGCCCGCGGCGCACTGCTCGCAGCCGTGGTCCCGGAAGGCAAACTGATGCTGGCCTCCTCAACCGACACCGCCTCCGCAAACGCTGCCGCCATTGCAGGCCCACTCCTATTTGCTGGCATCGTCCTAACAGCAGATCTAACAACCGTCTTTCTAACCGCAGGATTCCTCGCGCTGGTCAATGCGATCTTGCCCATGCTGCTACGCGTTGATGGTCATGTTGCGGGCAAGCAGGGCGAGGCGCACGATAAGCCATCCCAAATCCAGCAAACTCGCGCTGGACTGCGGTACGTTGGCTCGCACCCGATTTTGCCGGGCCTTTTTCTCTTAGATGTTGGCATCACGACCGCCTCATTTTATCGAGAGGTCCTCCCGGTCATCGCGCTGGGTTTGTTCGCCGGTGGCGCCAGCGCAACCGGCATGCTTGGGGCGGCCAATTCGGCAGGGGCAATTCTTGGATCCTTTATCGCGCTCGCGCTTGCTGGTGTGAGAGCAAAAGGTATGCTCGTGCTCTACGCCTCCTTTGCCTATGGCGTCATTCTGTTTGGTTTTGGTATCGCGACAACGCTCTTGGGCGGGATGTTGATGATTGCGCTGCTCGGCGCCGCCGATGCGGTCACCGTCGCCGTGCGTCAAACGACCGTCTTACTGACGACCCCGGATGAGATGCGCGGCCGGGCCTACGCGCTGATGATCCTGGCGGCACAAACGGCGAACAACATCGGCACGATTTGGGTCGGTTTTTGGGCCGGTGCCATCGGTGCGGGTAACACCATGGTCATGGGCGGCATCATCTCGATTACGGCGACCGCTGTGATCTGGTATGTCTGGAAACCCATCGGCAGATACCGTTCAGCGGGATAAGAAACACCTCTGGCGCATCTCTACCGCCTGATCCGTCACCAAGAATTCGGCTTAAAGCGGTTCAGGAACAATGAACCTCGGTGAAATCAAGCAGGTGGGATTCCCCAAGGCGCTTGCCCGTGGCTTCGGGCAAAAACCAAACCGTAACGGGTACGACCAGCGAAATGGCGCAAAGCACAGCGATCGACGTCCAATTTAACTCAAACACCGTGTGAGGCAGGATACCCCGGTTGATCTGAGGATTCCCGGTGCGGTCGCGGCGGAAGGATATCGAGTCGGGAACAATTCCCGACCATAGCTCGTCGTCGTAACCTCAAGATGGCGCAATGCATGGCACGCGCCTTCATGCGTCACCCTTTCATGAGTCGCTCTGTCTTAAGGCACCCTTTTTCTCAACGCGCCATGACGCTGATCACGCAAGGCCCGCTCGCTATCACCTCGGGCGCTGGGGTAAAGCGCCCAACGAAGCGGTAACCCCATGATCAACTGGAGGCGGTTGGCACCTCGCTAAAGGGAATACCCTTGTCGACTCGAATATCTTGCGGCATCCCCAGCACCCGCTCAGCGATAATGTTCGCCATAATTTCGTCCGTGCCGCCCGCAATCCGCAGGCCCGGCGAGGCCATATAGGTTGCTTGGAATAAACCCGCACGTTCAGACAGTTTTTCGTGCCAAATCACACCAG
>JABGWC010000142.1 GCA_018645765.1 Gammaproteobacteria bacterium
GAGCAGGTCGCGGGCACGCGTGATCACCAAATGCTCCAAGCCACCGCCACCGATGGAGTCGAAGGATTGTGTTGGCGTCACCACGATCTTACTGCCGCCATCCCGGGGCGTTGAGCCTTTGGCCTGCAGTAAAGTCACCACGACAAAGCCTTCTGCGGCTTGATGGCACTCGGCAATCGCGGTCTGCCAGGACGTCATGGGCTGCGCCCTAAATCTGCCGCATCCTTGCGCCCTGACAGCGCCCAATATACTTGTTCGGGCGTCGCTGGCACCGCCAAATCCGGTAACGGCTGCGATGGCCGACGACAGGCATCCCGTAGCGCGCACCAGACTGATATCGCCAGCATGAGCGGCGGCTCGCCAACCGCTTTACTATGAAAGACCGTGGCTTCCGGATTATCTTCTTGGAACAAGGTCACTTTAAAATGATCGGGGATATCAAACGCGGTCGGTATTTTATAATTCGACGGGCTGTTGGAGATGAGATGACCGGCCTCATTCCAAAGCAATTCTTCCGTTGTGAGCCAACCTAATCCTTGAACAAAACCGCCCTCAATTTGCCCCTGATCGAGTGCCGGATTGAGGCTTCGGCCCACATCATGCAGGATATCTACTTGGCTAAGCCGATATTCTCCAGTTGTGGTGTCGACCACGACCTCACTACAGGCCACGCCAAAAGCATAATAATAAAAAGGCTGCCCTTTGCCGGTTGCTCGGTCGAAATGGATATCCGGTGTTTTGTAAAAACCCGTCGCCGACAACGACACTCGGTTCAGGTAGGCCGCTTGAATCAAATCAGCCCAATCCCAAGTTACGTCGCCTTGGCGAACTTTGCCGTCGGAAAAATCAACGAGCCCAACAACATCACCTTGAGTCAGAAATGCAATCAATCGCGCTTTAATTTGATTGGCGGCATCCAGCGCGGCCATCGCATTGAGGTCTGTCCCGGACGAGGCCGCCGTTGGCGATGTGTTGGGCACCTTGTCCGTTGCCGTTGCGCTCACTTGAACCAGCGCCGTGCTCACGCCAAAGGCGGACGCAACGATCTGCTGGACTTTGGTCAGCAAGCCCTGCCCCATTTCAGTGCCACCATGATTCAGGTGCACACTCCCATCTGAGTAAATATGAATAAGGGCGCCGGCTTGGTTGAGATGGGTCGCGGTGAAGGAAATACCAAACTTTACGGGCGTGAGGGCAAGACCTCGCCGCAAATAAGATTGACTGGCATTGAACTCGGCAATGTCCTGCCGGCGCTGTCGATAATGGGATTGCTCAATTAATTGATCGATCATTCTTCCCAGTCGAAAGTCCGTCACTTTCTGCCCGTAAGGCGTTTCATCGTTGCCGGGCCGATACAAGTTCCGCAATCGCACATCAACCGGATCGATATTCAATGTGCTCGCTACATGGTCCATCGCGGCTTCGATCGTGAGCATACCCTGGGGCCCACCAAAGCCGCGAAAAGCCGTATTCGACACCGTATTGGTTCGACAACGATAGCCGGTGATTTGCGCGTTCTGTAGGCAATAGGCGTTGTCTGCATGAAACATCGCGCGATCGACAATGCTATCGGAGAGATCGGCTGAGTAGCCGCAGCGTGCCGCCAGAGTGAGTTCCGCTGCTTGAACGACTCCTTGGTCATCGAAGCCCAAACGGTATTCGTTTTCAAAGTCATGACGCTTACCGGTCTGTATCATGTCCTGTTGCCTAGGCATTCGATATTTGACCGTGCGCCCGGTGCGGCGTGCAAACAAAGCAGCAATACAGGCAAGCGGCGCGGCTTGGGTTTCTTTACCGCCAAAGGCGCCGCCCATCCGTCGAACGCTAACGGTCACCCGATTGAGGGGGATACCCAAGGTGCTTGCCACCAATTTCTGGACTTCGCTGGGATGTTGAGAGGAGACCAAAACAGCAACTCCGTCATCTTCTGCCGGGCTTACTAATGCGATCTGGCCTTCGAGATAGAAATGCTCCTGACCGCGGATATGAAGCGCCCCATGAACTTGTCTTGCGGCCTTGTTCATTGCGACCTCTGGTGACCCCATCTGAAAGGTTCGCGTCGGCAGCACAAAATCTTCAGCCGCCATTGCCGCTGCAGCGGATAACTGAACCGGTTGGATCTCATAAGTGAAGATTGCTTTTTTAACAGCGACCTCTGC
>JABGWC010000292.1 GCA_018645765.1 Gammaproteobacteria bacterium
GATGTCGCTGGACGTGGAATTCACGTCGACAACATCAGCCACGTCGTCAATTATAATTTGCCAGAAGACCCGGAAGATTACGTGCATCGAATTGGCCGAACCGGCCGCGCCGGCGCCAAAGGCATCTCGATCAGCTTAGTCTGTGAAAGTGATGCCTTCATGATGCCGAGCATCGAAGCGCTTCTTGGCGAGTCATTGAGTTTCACCTATCCGCCGGATGACCTCTTGATTCAACTCAGCTCGCCAGTTAGGGCGCGTCGAGTGAATAACGATCTCATTCCGAAAGACAAAGATACTCGGAAACCACCCCGAAGAAGAGGCTAGCCATGGCCCAACCAACAGCACAACCGGTCGATGCCCTCCTACGTCGATCGGATATAGACGGTTTAGAACCTATCCGACACGTGCACCAGCATAATGCCAATGCCATCCGCCTAACCCGATCTTTATCAAGTCTTACTGGACTCGAAACACTTGGCGTTCACCTCGTGAGCTTAACCCAAGGGCGTTTCTCAACAGAATATCACCGCCATCATGAAGATGAAGAATTCATCTATATTTTGTCTGGTTGCGGTCTTGCCCGAATTGGTGCGCATCAACACGACGTCGCGCCAGGGGACTTCATGGGCTTTAATACTCGCGCTGAAGCCCACAGTTTATATAACCCGCACCCAGAGGATCTGGTTTACCTTATGGGCGGCACTCGATCTCCCATCGATATTTGCGATTATCCCGACTTGGATCTACGGCAGTTCCGGGTTCACGGTGATCGAACAGCGGTCCAGCGTAAACACCTAACCGGCGCCAATCCATCAACAGACCTGGTAGACCCCATTCCTGAATTTGAGCAAAAACCCAATGAATAACCCTCTTGTCCTTGCGCCTTCTATTAATGTCCTCGGCAGTGAACTGTCACCTTGCAGCAATAAGCCATTAACCGGATTCCTTCGCGATGGCCTGTGTAATACCTGCGCGGAAGATGCGGGCTCACACACGGTTTGTGTCGAAATTAGCGAGGCGTTCTTATTGTTTTCGAAAGCCAGAGGCAACGACCTCATGACCCCACATCCTGAATTTGGCTTTGACGGCCTCAAACCCGGCGATAGTTGGTGCTTGTGTGCGGGACGATGGCTCGAAGCCTATGAGGCGGGCATCGCCCCAAAAGTCATTCTTACCAGTACGCACCAAGAAGCGCTTAAAGTCGTTCCTTTGGAGCATCTTTTAGAGAACGCCGTCACCATTAATTGAGTGGGCATTGATAGGACCCGACTCAGCCCCTTCAGCAAAGCCCTGGGAATCAAGATCCATGACGCGACTCGAACACAAAAAGGTTTTAATCACCCAGTCTGACGATTACATGGGGCCAGCGATTGCAGACTTGTTTGCCGCAGAAGCCGCTTGCGTCACCGCGCGACCGGGCTTGGTTCCTTTTGGAACCGAGTTCGCAAGCTATGTTGAGGATTTACCAGACTTCGATGTTGTCGTTGCCAATCTCGCCCATGATCCCTGCAACGGCCCTATAGCAACCTTAGCGGATGAAAGCTGGGAGAAGCTGTTTGACACGATGGTGCATCCGCTGATGGCCTTGGTCAGGCACTTTGCCCCAAGAATGGCCGATCAAGGTCATGGAAAAATTATCGCGATCACCAGCGCCGCGCCCTTAAAGGGTCTGCCAGGATCCGCCGCCTATTGCGCGGCCCGGGGTGCCCAAAATGCGTTCATCAAAGCCGTCGGCCTCGAATTCGCAGCCCAGAACGTACAGATCAATGCCATTGCCCAAAACTATGTGAGCAATCCCGTCTACTATCCGGATGAACTGGTTCAGAGTGAGCGGTTTCAGAAGCACCTCGCCCGCAATGTTCCGATTCGGCGAGTTGCACGGCCTGAGGAGCAAGCAGAATTTGCACTCTTTCTGGCCTCAAACAACAGTGATTTCTTTGTCGGCCAAATCTTTCCATTCTCAGGAGGGTGGGCCATTAACGCCTAAGCACGATGCATTGGGAATTAAAGGACATCACCGTTTGGCACCTAGAGCGATTAGCGCCCTTGCCAGACCCGCCGCCATCTCGCCCCTACGAGCTTGTGAATCTTGTTGACCCAGATCCCGGTTTTTGTCGATACCTCTATGCAACGGTGGGTGCGCCCTGGCTTTGGTATGAAAAAATCGGTTGGTCCTTGTCCGAGTGGCAGCATCACGTTAACCAACCCAACCTCCAGTTTTGGGTTGCTTATGTTGCGGGTAATCCGATCGGGTACTTTGAGATCAACCACGGCAATGACGGCGCCTCTGAAATTTGCTTATTTGGGCTCATGCCCAATTGGGTTGGTAAAGGTCTTGGCAGCGCTCTGCTACAAGATGCTATTAATCAAGCATTTAAGCCGGATCAGCGCCGAATCTGGCTCCACACCTGCTCACTCGACCATCCCAATGCACTTCCGAACTATACGAAAAACGGCTTTAATCTTTTTAAAGAAGAACGCTTCGCGGCTAAGGTGCCAGCCGAACCGTTAGAACCGTTTCCCGGGGCCTATTCGCCATAAAAAAAAGGCGCTCACACCGTGAGCGCCCAAAGAGTCTTTTGTGAGACTCGGGGGGGTAATTGAAGGCAGAAGGCGCCGTCCCTGGCACCCCCCACCAAACCGGTTAACGAGTGAATTCGGGGTAGGCTTCGATTCCAATCTCCGCAATGTCAGAGCCTGCGATCTCTTCTTCTTCAGAAATCCTAAGACCCATCACCATTTTGATGACCATCCAAGCGATGCCGCCAACCACAAAGGTCCAGAGGAAGATTGCGCTGATGCCGATCAACTGCGCCGAAAGCGTGGCATCCGAATTTGTGAAACACACTGCCAACAAGCCCCATATTCCGCAGGTGCCGTGAACCGAAATAGCGCCGACCGGATCATCAATTCGAAGCTTGTCGAGCAAAACGATCGAGCCGACCACTAAGGTCCCGCCCGCCAAACCGATGAGTGCCGCTTCGCCAGGCATCGGCGTCAAGGGCTCGGCTGTAATCGAAACCAGTCCGGCCAAAGCGCCATTCAAGGCCATGGTGAGATCGGCTTTGCCAAACAGCACTTTAGCCGTTAGGAGCGCGCCAATCAGACCAGCAGCAGCCGCGGTATTGGTGTTGACGAAAATCAATGCAACCGCGTTGGCTTCCTCAATATTACTGATCACCAATTCTGAACCGCCATTAAACCCGAACCAACCGAACCAAAGGATGAACATGCCAAGGGTTGCCAGGGGCATGTTCGCGCCTGGCAAAGGGTTGACTTGCCCATTAGGACCGTACTTGCCTTTTCTCGCACCGAGCAAGATAACGCCGGCTAGTGCCGCGGCAGCGCCGCACATATGCACTACGCCAGAACCTGCGAAATCTAGAAAGCCTGCTTCATCTAAAGCCCCGCCGCCCCATTTCCAGAAACCTTGCACCGGATAAATAAAACCGGTCATCACGACCGCGAAGGCCAGGAACGCAAATAGCTTCATTCGCTCTGCAACCGCGCCTGAGATGATCGACATCGCGGTGGCCACAAACACAACCTGAAAAAAGAAGTCTGACGCCCCGGAGTAATAGATATCGCCATCAGATGCTAAAACCTCACTCACAGAGTTATCACCACCACCCAGATAGGTACCAATCCCTGGAATCCATCCGGAACCGTCGCTGTACATAATGCTGTAACCCACAATCAGATACATGAGGGACGCGATTGCAAACAACGCCACATTCTTGGTTAAAATTTCACTGGTATTCTTAGCTCGAACCATGCCAGCTTCGAGCATGGCGAATCCGGGCGCCATAAACATGACCAGTGCCCCCATTACTAAAAAGTAGAGCGTATCTACCGAATAACTAAGTTGTATTAATGACTCTTCCACAATTTTCCTCCTCGGATAACGTCGTGACGCTTGTCGCTCCTGAATATGTGCTGACTAAACTCCTGCGAGGTTGGCCGGCTCATTCCCTGGACTGGTATTGTCCTACCTGGGTAAAAGCAAAGATAATGCCAAGATCAAAACTCGGGCAGGAATTGGCATCAGCGCCCAATCCATAAGGCTCAGGCTCTGGTGGCGGTCGTATCCGCTTTTGATATCGAAAAATTAATGCACGAAGCTGGGGCGGTTGCCCTTAATTGGGGCGGGGCGGCGGCACTGCCCCAAGGGCAGTGCTTTTGGCTTTGCTCGCGCCCTGTGTCACAAGGCATTCGTCAGATGTCAGTGTGAATTTTGGAGCGGATCCTGAATCGGATCCAACCGCATCTGCCGATTCTATTAGCGCAAGCTTGCTTTTGGTATGACGCGGGTGCGCGCGGCTTCCGTTAACAACCGGGTCATTCGAGAAAACGTAAAGGCGCTCCAACCGATCTATTGCAGACGACTGGGAAGGTATAGCACCAAATCGGAAAAACAATAAATAAGCACCAACCCAAGAAGTTGCAGCGCAATAAATGGGACGACACCGCGATAAATCACAGGCACCGTCACCGCATCGGGCACCACCCCTTTGAGATAAAATATCGCAAAACCAACGGGCGGTGTCAGAAATGCGGTTTGCAAGCACACTGCAAATAAAACGGTAAACCAAATCAAATCAAACCCAAGCCCAGTCACAACCGGGGCGACCAGCGGCAATACAATCAACGTTATCTCAATCCAATCCAGGACAAATCCCAATAAAAAGACCACCAGCAAGATGGTGATCAATATCCCATCCGGTCCGAAGGGCAAGCCCAAAAGGCCTTTCTCTATCAAATGATCGCCGCCAAGCCCGCGCAGCACCAACGAAAATGCCGTGGCCCCCAGGAATATTGCAAAGATATAACTGGTCGTTTTGGTGGTTTCAAGACAAGCCTGCCGCAAGACCTGGGGTGTCAAATTGGCATAACACGCCGTTAAGATCAAAGCGCCAGCGGCGCCAACACCCGCCGCTTCGGTCGGCGTTGCGATGCCCGTAAAGATGGACCCTAACACCGCAAAAATAAGCATGAGAGGCGGCAGCATAGCCTGAACAACAGCCATTAACACGCCTAGGGTTAAGGGCTCGGCATTCGTAGCCCTTGGTGCGAGCTTTGGTTTCAAAATTGCAACCATCACGATGTAGACCGCGTACAAACCGGCCAGCATCAACCCGGGGATCAATGCGCCCAAAAACAACGGCCCTACTGGCAACGCCAAGCGATCTGCCATCATAACCAGCATGATCGAAGGCGGCACCAATATGCCCAAAGACCCGACCGCCGCGATGGTGCCAGCCGCTAATTCAGGCTGATAACCGCGCGCGAGCATCGGCGGCATCGCCAAGAGCCCCAGCAGCACGACTGAGGCACCGATAATGCCGGTCGACGCCGATAACAAGACGCCAATTCCGACAACTGACAACGCCATGCCCCCAGGAACCGCGTAGAATAACGTTGATAAATTTCGTAGCAATAGCTCCGCCAATCCAGACTTTTCGAGCATCACCCCCATAAAAATAAACATCGGTAACGCCACCAAGACCCAGTTGTTCATCACATCCCAAATGCGATCCACCACAAGCCCTGAGTAATCCCAGCTGATTGCGATATCCCAACCAAAATCAATGCCGGCGATCATCCCAACTGCGGTGAAGATCACGGCAAGTCCCCCAAGGACCCAGGCCACAGGAAAGCCAGAAAAAATTAAGAGGATAAAACTGATGAACATCCACAGACTGAGCCAATCGCCATCGGTCATTGCGATGCCCTAGGCTTCGGCCAGCCAAACAACAGGCACAACACCCGAGAGAGACGAGAAAGCGTTGCCAGCAACAGTAAAACAAACCCGATCGGAAGCATCGCTTTAATCATCCATCGAAAAGGCAGTCCGCCCGGCGCTTGTGAAACTTCTGCCGTTTCAAAGGCGTACAGCACGAACGGGCCAGCCGCGATCAGGACCAACATCACGAAGGGCAAAAGCAGCAGTAATAGCCCGTAAACTTCGACCCAAGCCTGAGTCTGATCGGACCATCTGGACCGAAAGACATCCACTCGAACATGGGCGTCTTGTACTAAGGCGTAAGATAGCCCTAGTAGAAAGCCGGTGGCATACAAATGCCATTGCAATTCTTCCAGTTCAATAAAGCCTTCAGAGAAGAGGTAGCGAGAAATAACGTTCACAACAATGACACCGATCAGCAGTAACCAAACCAATCCTAACGCTGAGCCGAGTTTGACCACCACACCATCAATTAATTGAGATAGGCTCGTCACCGGCAACGACTGATCGCTCATTCCTCGGCCACCTCATCAAAATCTCGAGGCAAGTACGCTAAGGCTTTCCACTTCTTATAGCTGCGCATAAATTTTCTTTGGGATGCCAAAATTTCCGCGAATTGCGGATCTTTCCCAGCTTCAACCTGAAGCACAGACTCCGTGACGGCCTGAAGCGACTTTAAGACCGTTCGATCAAACCGAATGGGGGTCACGCCCTTTGCTTGGAAGCCTTCGATCACAGCGCCTTGCAAGGCCTCGCCTTTCGCTAAGTTACGAATGACGCCGGCCGTGCAAGCCATCTCGATGAGGCTCTGATCACCCGTACTGAGCGCATCCCAACGGGCTTGATTGACCACGAGATGCGCCGCGGTGAAGGTTTGATGCCAGCCCGGAAAGTAATTGAACTTCGCAACTTGATCGAACCCGAGCATTGCGTCCACAACGGGTAAAGAATATTCGGTCGCATCAATCGCACCTTTCTCAAGCGCTTGATAGATTTCCCCGCCGGGTATTAGGGTCACCGATGCACCCAAAGCTTGCAGAACGCGCCCCCCGAGCCCGGCGAATCGTATTTTCAGACCTTCAAATTGGGCGAGGTCCGTGATGGGAAATCGAAACCAGCCGGCGGTTTCTGGGCCAATGATGCCGCACAGAATTGGATGAATATTGTGGGGTGCATAGAGCGCTTCAGCCAAGGCCTTACCCCCTGCCTCGTAATACCACGCGGTGTACTCCCAAGGCTCCAGTCCGAAGGGTACAGCTGATATGAGCGGCGTCGCCGGGATCCGGCCCTGATCATAGCCAAGCCAGGTGTAACCCGCTTCTAACTTCCCCGCCTTCACGCTCTCGGTGATACTAAAGGCTGGAACCAGCATGCCCGGCTCATAGACATCCAGCAGCACCCGCCCGCCTGAGGCCCGATTCAGTTGCTCTGAAACATATAAAATATTGTCACCCAATGCGGGCAAGTGTGTGCCAAACGCCACCGGCGTGCGCCACTTAATCTGCGGAGCCTCTGCCGAGGTGGTGGTGCTCTGTACGGGCGCGGTCGAGCGAAGACTAAGGGCGCCGACAAGACCCACCAGAAACGCCACGACAATGGCAATCAGCGCGGTTTGATTTGTCCAAGGATTCTTAATCGCGATGCCCCTTTTTACCCACCAGAATGCTCTATACTAACGCAACGCGATGACGCTGCCATCTATGACACCAGAACAATTTACCCAGGCACTCAGCCATCCGCCCGAATCTTTTTCGGTGATGGTCAAAGACGCTCAGATTCAGTATCGGCGCTGGCCAAAGCCCGATGCGCCAGGGCTCCTACTGGTTCATGGACACGCCGCGCACGCTCGGTGGTGGGACCACATTGGCCCAGCATTGCATCATCGATTCGATGTCTCCGCGATTGACCTGTCTGGCGCTGGCGATAGCGCGCACAGGACAACCTACTCATCCCATCTATTTTCCGAAGAGATGATGGCCGTCACGAACCATGCAGGTTATGCGTCGCCGATCGTCGTTGCGCACAGTTTTGGCGGCACCCTTGCTCGGGTTGCCTGTTTTCTCAATCCGCATTGGGCACAACAGCTGATCTTGATAGATTCAGTGATCCCGTCCAGGCAGCCAACCCCGCCGGGCAACTCGAACGGGGTCAAGGCAGCGCCAAACCCGGCGCTGCAGAGCGTGCGTCCAGTCCGAGTGTATGCGACACGCCCCATTGCGATGAAACGCTTTCGACTAACCCCTCGACAGCCTTTGACGCACCCTCATATTCTCACCCACATCGCCCACCATTCCTTTCGGGAATCTGAGGCGGGTTTTGTATTCAAATTTGATCGCGCAGTCTTTAACAAGATGGCGCCGGCGTCAGACTTGCCCACCGGATCCGAGATGATGGCAAATCTTCAAACCAAAACCAGCTTGGTGATTGGCCGCAAGAGTGTGTTTTTTGACCCCGAAACGGCCCTTGGAGAGAAAAATTTATTAACTGCGACAAAACACCTTGCAGGCTGTGAAATAAAGACTGTCGACGGCGCCCATCATCACGTAATGATCGACCAGCCCCTGTCCACGATCGAGACCCTTTTAGCGCTTACCGCTGACTCGGACGAAGGCCCTGATCGACGGTAATCCGCTGCATTTTTCGTGACTGTGGCCAATAGTCATTGACGGGTTTGTGCTGGGTAATTCGATTATCCCAGAAAGCGATCGAGTCTTTTTCCCAAGTAAACCGACAGGTATGCTCCGGTAAAATCATATGCGCAAACAAAAAGTTAAGTAACGCGTCGCTTTCCGTGTTTTCGAGCCCCTTGATCCGAGCCGTAAAAAGCGGATTAACATATAAACCCCGCGCGCCACTTTCAGGGTGGGTTATCACCACGGGATGCTCAACCGGCGGATTATCGATCACCATCTGTGCGAGTCGAACCCGACCGCCAGGCTCTGCCAACGACTCTTTAAACCCAAAACTGAAATCATGAATCGCAACCAAATCCTCGAGCAGGTCTTTCATGACCTGAGACAAACTCTCGTAAGCCGCCGATAGACTCGCGAAAAGGGTATCGCCGCCCCGCTCTGGGATCGACTGGCCGTGCAGAATAGAGCCCAACGGCGGGCAAGCCCGAAACGTCATATCGGTATGCCACACTTCAATTTTTGAAGGATTATCGCGATCATTTTCAAGGATCGTGATCGCGGGGAACCCCGCAGCATGCGGGTAAGCCTCATGGTACTGCGGCTCGCCAAAAGCAGTGGCGAGCGCCATATGCTGCTCAGGCGACAATGCTTGGTTTCGGAAGAATAGGACTTGGTGCTCTAAAAGCGCTTGTTTAAGATCACGCAACACCGCGGCCGACAAGGGCGCCGTGAGATCAACTCCTGTAATCAGCCCGCCCAGGGCACCCGACACGCGTTTGCATTCCATGATGACTGATTTCCTTAAGCTTCAACATCCCGATCAGTTGTCAATCCAGGTGAATCAATTTGGTACCCAGATCACGCGTGTTACAGACTCTGAACGCTAGCGGCTAGCTCTCTGAAGCCAATTGCTCGATCAGCGCCTCGGCTTTGGCCTCGAGTTCTGCCAACAACTCTTTGCTTTTATGGGTCGACAAAGCAACCACCCGATTGGGTCCTAACTTCCGCAAACCAGCTAAGATTTCAGAAGCATTTGCTTTCGCTTGCCCAATTTGACTCATCCTGCTCACCCTGTATATTCATGCACTTGCCGCGCATGATAACGGATTTATGCGTTGCAATCATCAAGACAACTGGCTATTCAATGGAGAAAGGCGCTTGGCATCAACAACCTTGCAGAGTGAGCATCGCGGCGCAAAACTTGCCCTCATCTATCGAGCTGACGGGCATGCCCAACTCATCATCAATGGCCTGGTGCGCGACGAAGGCAGAAGCGTGACCCGGCTCAAACTACAAAGCGTCGTTCAAACAGACTATGAATGGCACGAGCAAATTAGCGGAACCTTTGAACGTAAAGACCAATCGGTTCGACTCACATTGATGATGAGCGACGTAGAAATCGCATCCGGCAACTTTGATTTGGGATTAGAGGCCTGATGCACATTATCGAGCAACTGCAAGCTGACCAGGCTGCCGCCAATGCGCACCAGGATCCAAACGCCAACCTGTGCTTTTTTTCGACGGTGGATCCCAACGGCTCACCTCAGGTCCGCACGCTGGTTTTGCGTCAAATTGCTGAGACAACCATCACGTTATTCATTAATACCAGCAGCCCGAAATGGCAACAGCTATCAAAGCAACCGCGCTGCCAGGCACTGCTTTGGTATTCCAGTCTCCAAATCCAATATCGCTTGAGCGGAATCGCAGAAGCCTTGGCGAGCGACGCGATCCAAGACAATTGGCATAAGCGCCCCCTGCGCGCGAAGCTTCTAGACTATTTTTACGATTGGACGGCCCCGCAAAGCAGCCGCATGACCTCCCGAGCCGGACTGCTCGAGCAATTTGAGGCTTTGTCACAACGCCTTACGCCAGAAGACTTAAAACCGAGCAGCGCCGCTATTGGACTGTCAGTTCAGCTTGATCAAATTGAACGCCTGGATCTGTCTCAAAACGATTTACCCCACGCGCGCACTTTATTTGATCGATCCGAAAACGGCTGGACCACCCACGCGCTCGTCCCGTAAGACGCAAAAATGATAAAACCCTTTGACTCCGAGCTTGATTGGACTTACATTTTTACTCGAACTTTGATGCGCAGACGTTCTAACCAGGGGGAACCTCCAGCGCACCTTTTAATCCCCTGACCGCAAAGGAGGTGATCCCATCAATAGTCAGTCTATGAGGGGCGCCTCCGAGTTAAATTAACTCGGAGTCCGCTCCCACACGTTAAGACAGAGCCTCAAAGTGCCTCGGCATTTTGGGGCTTTTTAATGCCCGCCGCAGGCATGCGAAATTTAAATGAGGCGGTAAACCAACAAGACCCGTGCGATGTTGGCAAGCACACGGCTTGATGATTTTTTGAATCCGGATAAGTCGCAACGCTCAGGGCCTTAGGCGCGCTCAATTCTTTTGATGCCAGCCAGATGGTTGAAGCAAGTTGATATCGCAGTACTCAAGAATTCTTGCATGAAGGGATCCTCGAGTTGCTCGCGGCGGACGGCGGCGTAAAGTCGTCCCCAAAGGCCGTTTTCCGACAATCGTTTCGCGGTGAGTAACTCGTTTGCCAAGTACTCCGTCAAAGCCCAATTGGGCAGACAGGCAACGCCTCGACCGCTGGCGACCAATTGCACCATCATTGGCGTGAGTTCGGCATTTCGAATCTCAGCCGGGTCGACCCCGGCCGGGTCTAGAAACTGGGTAAAAACATCCAACCGGTCTCGATCAACGGGATAGGTGATCAAGGTTTGATCTGCCAAATCCAATGGATCGATAAAGGTCTTCTGGCTCAATGGATGGCGATTCGACACAGCCAACATCGCTTCGTATTCGAACAAAGGCTCGTAATGAATATCGGGTAGGTCAATCGGATCCGAGGTAATCACAAGGTCAAGATCTCCCCGCGCCAAAGCGGGTAATGGGGTAAAACTGAATCCCCCGATCAGATCCAACTCCACTTCAGGCCAATTCAGACGGTAGGCTTCGATACAGGGCACCAGCCACTGAAAGCAAGAATGGCACTCAATACAAATGTGCAGTCGACCGGTCTCGCCCAGTGTTAATCTTGCGATGTCTCGTTCAGCCGCTTTAAATTCGGGCGCGACCAGATCCGCGAGCGCGAGTAACCGGCGACCGGCACTCGTGAACCGAGGCGGCTTAGTCTTGCGAACAAACAGCGTACAATTTAACCGGTCCTCAAGATCTTTAATTTGGTGTGATAACGCTGATTGCGTTAAGTGCAGCACCTCCGCCGCGTCAACCAGGCTACCCGTCTCTCGAAGTGCCATTAACGTTTTTAAATGTCTCAGTTCAAGCATGTTTTTCAGATGATTAAAGTTCATGAAAATACTACTATATCAAGAAAAAAATTCAATTACCTGTCTGCATTTACGAAATAAACCCGCCTTAGCCAGCCTGCCAGTCGCATTTTAGGCTTAAAATTTATACTATTGCGCGGAATTTCTTAACGCTGTGTGAACCGTTATTAAACTTAAAAGTCTTGGATAGACTCAAATAATGGCAGGCACTGCCTCCAAGCAGGATCGCGCGAAACATGAAAATTTGTCTGCTGGGTTATCGCAGCAATCCTTACAGCGGTGGCCAGGGGATCTATCTTCGTCACCTCGGCCTTGCGCTCATCGACGCCGGTCACGACGTTGACGTCATTTCGGGCCCGCCCTACCCGGATCTGGACCCTCGCATTAACCTGATCGAGCTCCCTAGCCTTGACCTCTATGCTACCCCGGACCATATCCGCGCTTTTAAGTGGGGATACCTACGATCGATAACCGATTTAATCGAGTATGTTGATACCGTGTTTGGCGGCTTCCCTGAACCTTATACCTTTGGCCGCAGGCTTGTTCGCTATTTTGATCAACATCAGCCTCAATACGATATCGTTCATGACAACCAGAGCTTGTGTTACGGCGTTCTCGCACTTCAAGAAAAAGGCTACCCGGTGATCACTACGGTTCATCACCCCATTACCCGAGATTTAGAGATTGCACTTGCAGAAACCACCGATTGGGGCATGCGATTATTAATCAAACGCTGGCACTCATTCCTTTCAATGCAAACCAAAGTGATTCGCAAGCTGACGCATCTGGTTAGCGTGTCAGATGCGGCTAGACAGGATATTGCCGCTGCGTTTGATGTGGAGGCCCAACGCATTCATGTCGTACACAACGGCATCGATCTAAACCGATTCAAACCCATGCCGGAGATCACCCGGGCACCACATCGGCTGATGACAACAGCCAGCGCGGATGCGCCACTCAAAGGCGTTCAGTACCTGCTCAAGGCGCTCGCTGAAGTCGCGACGGTTGTGCCCGACATTACCCTTTGTTTACTCGGAAAACTGAAACCAGGCGGAGAAACCGAGGCCCTCATCGACGCCTTGAATCTTCGCGATCGGATCGAATTCCACGTCGACATTTCCGATGAAGCAATGGTTGCCCTTTATGCGCGCGCAACGATCGCCATTGTACCGTCGGTTTACGAGGGATTTGGCTTCCCCGCAGGCGAAGCC
>JABGWC010000225.1 GCA_018645765.1 Gammaproteobacteria bacterium
CAGTTAAAGTCTGGTTATGAGGATGAGGTCCCGCGACGCAGCAATTTGCACGAAGCCCCTCGTTTGCCCTGTTGTTAAACCATGCGTAAAAGGCAAACAACAGATGACAACTTTTCGACCCAATTTCAAAGAAACCGCGGCCCGACCCCGCATTGCATTCATCCAATCTTGCTGGCATCGCGACATCGTCGACGAGCTGCGGGACGCTTTCCTTGCCGAACAAGGCCGCATCGACAGCCGCTCTGTCGATCTGATTGAAGTCCCTGGCGCCTTCGAGATCCCGTTGCGGGCAAAGCTCGAAGCGCTTAGCGGCACTTATGCTGCCATTGTGGCAGCCGGTCTGGTCGTCGATGGCGGCATCTACCGGCACGAATTCGTCGCAACCGCTGTCATCAGCGGCTTGATGAACGTGCAACTGGAAACGGGCGTGCCACTCTTCTCAGCCGTACTCACCCCGCAGGATTTCTTAGGCCAAGGCCAACCGGAATTCTTTAAAGCCCACTTTGTAACGAAAGGGATCGAGGCCGCACAAGCCTGTATTGGTAGCATTGGCAGCCTTAACCCAGGCTAACGCGCCAATAAGGATTGCCTTGAGGATCAACGTCGTTGGGAGCAGTGGCAGCGGTAAATCAACCCTTGCTCAGCATCTGGCACGGGCGCTCGCCCTGCCTTACATCGAACTCGACGCCTTGTTCTGGCAGCCCACTTGGACCCCTGCCCCGGACCCGACGTTTCTTGCAGGCATTACGAGTGCCCTGTCAGCACCTGGCTGGGTGTTAGATGGCAACTATGACCGAACCCGCTCCATTAAATGGGCAAACGTCGAGGTGGTGATTTGGCTTGATCTACCGGCTTGGCGGATCCTGCTTCAAGTGTTAAACCGAACCCTTCGGAGGTCCCTCAAGGGCGAAGTGCTTTGGGCCGGTAACCGGGAAACCCTGCGCAAGGCTTTGTTTAGCCGGGACTCTATTCTGCTGTGGGCGATTACCAGCCTCGGCCCCATCCGCCGGCGGTATCAGGCGGTCATGGCCGACCCTAACTGGTCTCACATTCACTTCGTTCGGATTCAAACCCAACAGGCACTCACCGCGCTCCGCGCTGACCCACACGCTTTTTTAACCGCAACATCGAAGGCCAAGGCCCTCCCATAGCGCGCAGCGCACCCGTCACAGCAACCGTGGCGGACAAATCATCGCCCTGGCCCAAGGCCACCGACTGGAACGCGGTAGGGCTTACTTAAAGTCGGCAGCGGAATGACGTTCTGGCACCCGGTCGGCTTCTGGGCCCCAGGCTCGGTTCACTCGGCGACCGCGGGCCACCGCGGGCCGAGCTTCGATGGCCGTTGCCCAGCGAACAACGTGCTCATAGGAAGCAACCTCTAAGAACTCTGCTGCCTCATAAATATTGTGCAGCACCAACGCGCCGTACCAAGCATAATTGGCCATATCCGCGATGGTGTAATCATCCCCGCACAAATAGGTGCGCTCAGCGAGGGTTTTATCCAGGACATCTAATTGGCGTTTTACCTCCATAGCGAAGCGGTCGATCGGGTATTGCCATTTTTCAGGGGCGTAGGCATAAAAATGACCAAAACCACCGCCTAGATAAGGCGCGCTCCCCATCTGCCACATGAGCCAGGAATAACATTCCGCTCGGACACTGGGGTCTTTAGGAACAAACGCATCAAATTTTTCGGCAAGGTATAGCAAGATCGCACCTGACTCAAAAACCCGGGTACCCGGAGTGGTACTGCGATCGAGCAATGCGGGAATCTTGGAATTGGGATTAATGTCAACGAAGCCGCTGCCAAACTGTTGGCCCTCACCAATATTAATCAGATACGCGTCATAGTCTGCGGGGCGGCCAAGCTCAAGCAGTTCCTCCAGCATAACGGTCACCTTGACGCCATTGGGGGTCGCTAAGGAATGAAGCTGCAGTGGATGCTCGCCTTCGGGCAGCACATGCTCGTGGGTGGCGCCGGATACCGGACGATTAATATTGGCAAACCGCCCGCCATTGCCTTTGTCCCAGGTCCAAACCTTTGGAGGAATATAGGTGGATTCGCTCATAATGTGCCCCTCTTTCGCATGCTGGTTAAGTCGTTGCAGCCAAGCATATCAGGGTTTTCGGGTTCTGTGCGCGTGGGTTGCGCCGCCGCCTGGCTATCGCCTTGGCCGGCATCTGCAGGTAGAAAGCGCCGCGAGCACACGCGCTGTTGGCGCAGCGACGCACCGTCTGTCGAGCGTTCAGGCTTGAACGAACCTCTTCACGGCCTTAGGTCACAAGGGCGTAACAACCGCCTAATGGGCCTAATGGATCCAATAAGTCACTGACCGACTCTTTCTTCACGCCAAATTCCAGGATGCCCACAAGCGCGTGCCCGCACCGCGTATTGATCCGTGTTCCGGCAGCAGTGCACGTTTTGAACACTCAGCGAAGACCTCCTAACCGAAAGCCCTTGCTCGCTGGAGCCGACGCGGCCTCAGGTGGCGATTAAGACCCGCCTTGGGTCGCCGCTTGCAATAAAATGCCAGAGCGGTTGCCAGAGCGACAGTACGCAAAAACCGGCCCAGAACTCGCGGCGAGCGCCGCTTGCATGTGATCAACATTGTCCTGGGTTAAGCCTCTTGGCGAGACCGGGATAAAGTAGTAACTCAAACCCAGCGCCGCCGACGCCGCCGCCATCGCTTCGTGACTCGGCTGATTGGCCACCTCACCATCGGGTCGGTTGTTAATCACGACTTCAATACCCTGCGCCTTCAGCACGGCCAAATCGGCAAGCTGAATTTGCGGTCCCACTGAAACGCGCGCTGCTACGTCATTCATAAAACGCTCTTCTAAATTTGAGTTGATAAAAACCGAAGGCGTATTGGCCCAACAAAGCCCAACGCCAACCATGAATACAAGTGCAACCAACGGGGCTTTGTGGTTCATTTACTCGCTTTGTCTCACACCGATTGCACTAAGATCCAGCCCGCGATCGCCACTAAAAACACTGAAAAAACCTGCTCGGCCCGACGTTGTTCAATGACTCGGCCCAACCCTCGGCCCAAAAAACTGCCCAACATCCCCAAACCGATAAAGATCAGGATCAGCGTCCAATCCAGGCTCAGCCCTGAACCTTCCAGTAATTCTAGGTATTTAACCAGCCCCGCTGCCGATTTAACAGCGATGATCACAAGGCTGGTGGCCGCTGCAGTGGTCATCGATAAACCGCCTAACAAGACCAACGCTGGCACGATCATAAAGCCGCCACCCACCCCCACAAAACCTGTGAGCGCGCCAATCAATAACCCTTCGGTCACGATAACCCCAAGTTTTTGATCGCCCGTCACGGCTTTAAACTTTGGTGGCCAAAACATAAAAACGGCGGACAACAACATGACCGCAGCAAAGACCATGAGCTGAACCTGCCCCGAGGCAAACTGCGACAGGGCCGCGCCCAGGTAGGTGCCCAAGACGCCGGGCACCCCAAACCAGATTGCGGTTCGCCAGTTAATCGACCCATCTCGGATGTTCAGCACCGTGGTGAGTGCCGCCACCGAACCGACGATCGCAAGCGAACTGGCAATCGCCACTTTTTCATCCTGGCCCATCAAATACACCAAGATCGGCACGGTCAAAATCGAGCCACCCGAACCCAATAGCCCCATGGTTAATCCCACAACCAGGGCACAGGGAATCAAAATCATTAAATCCACTAGGCTGTTTCTCTCACCGGCAACTTCAGATAACGCTGGCCATTGCCTTCTGGGTTCGGCAGCCGACCCGCTGCTAGGTTGATTTGAATCGCAGGATACAGCAGGCGGGGCGCGCTCAACTGCGCGTCTCTGGCTTGCCGAAACGCAACGAACGCCGCCGCATCGCGATCTAAAAGTTGCAAATTCGAGCGTTGATCCGAAACTGTCACCGCGTGACAGGGCGCAGTACGATCGGCTGTGGGGTAGTCGTGGCACAAGTAGAGTACGGTGGCATCGGGCAGCGCCAACAGCTGGGTAATCGACTCGAACAATTGCTGCGCATCCCCGCCTGGAAAATCCGCTCGCGCGGTGCCGTAATCCGGCATAAACAGGGTATCCCCGACAAAAACGGTGTCCTCTACCTGATAGGCGACGCAAGCTGGCGTATGACCTGGTGTTGCCAGCACCGTGACGGCGAGTTGGCCCACGAAGAAGGTTTCGTCCGGCTCAAACAAACGGTCGAAGGCAACGCGTACATTCGGATGCTGCTCGCCCAAATTGAAGATTGGCGTAAATAACGCACTCACCTGCTCGACCCCACGGCCAATCCCGATTTGCGCGCCGGTTTGTTGCCTGACGAAATCTGCGGCAGATATATGATCGGCATGGATGTGGGTTTCTAAAACCCAAATCACCTGCAAATCTGCCTCGGCCGCCGCCTTGAGCATTTGGGTAATAAAATCGTATTGAACCGTGCCAGCCCCGGGCTCAAAATCCAAGACCGGATCGATGAGCGCACACACCCTACTGCCCGGGTCCGCCAAGAGGTAACTCCAGCTATTGGTCGGCACATGGTAGAACGGCGTGATTTGCTTTTGCACAGGGAAACCTAAAATGAATTGGTTATAAGGTTAGATGAATTAGCTATAACACGTTCGATCATTGTAAGAAGAAACCGCGGCAGATCCCACCCCTGGGTTATTCGCATTTCGTCTATCAGGCGGTTACATTAGATCCAAAGGTTTAGCGCGCGCTCTCTGTGGATCAAAAACACATCCAGCACCATCTTAAGCAGCTTGCTCAGATCGACTCAGATCTGGCTAAAGCGATTCAACATTACGGCGCGCCTGCTCCAAGGCAACGCCCTGAAGGGTTCGAAACCTTTTTAAGCACGATCATCAGCCAGCAGATCTCAACGGCTGCCGCCAACGCCATAATGGATCGAGTGCGCGCAACGCTGCCCAGCCTCACACCAGAAGGCCTCGATCAAGTGACCGATCCAGCGCTACGCGCAGCGGGATTGTCAACGCGAAAAATCGAGTACGCCCGCGGTCTAGCCCTGGCCACGCAAACCGGAACACTCTTGATTGATCAACTGCGCGACTTAGAGGACGCCCAAGTCATTGAACACATCACCCGCTTGCGCGGCTTTGGGGCTTGGAGCGCAGAAATTTACTGCATGTTTTCACTGGGGCGGCCCGATATTTTCCCGGCCGGCGATCTGGCCCTACAAATCGCGCTGGCGCGTCTAAAAGGCTTAGAGGTTAAACCAACGCCGAAAGAAGCACGCGCCCTGACCCGGCATTGGCAGCCCTATCGTACGGCCGGCGCATTATTTCTCTGGCATTATTACCATGGGATTCCTAACCCATGATCAAAATTGACATATTGCAGACCGGCTTACACGCTGACCTGTTAGCCTGATCACCGAATTCTCTGCATCAAAAGCTGCGCGTGCGAGGCTTTGAGCCCAGCATGTCGCTGGGATCTACCAGCGTCCTGCTGCCTTGAGTGCTGGCTCAACCTTATCGCCGTCATCCTTGATGCAATAGTGCCGCCAAACCTTGGTGCGCGTCACGTTACTTTCGACCCCTGGGAGCTTGGTGCGCTCGACCATCCGATAGATATTGAAATCAGTTAACGGATCCGTTTTACCATGCGCCGCGTTCCAGCTTTGACACAAATAGCTGCCATAGTGAGTCCGATACGCCTTATAACGCTTGGTACCCACCCGTGACAGATACTTTCGCCAACGGTAGTTTTTAAACTTGGCATCAAACACCACATCGGGCTTTTCAAAGCTTGGCGCGCCCGCCGCCAAATCGTAAACATCAACTAACTTTCCGGAGGCCAGTACCCCCGGCACGACCAAAAAGCTGTCCGTTTTATTGGGATACGGCGCGAACATACTCCATTTTTGATCGAGTCGAAGCAGCTGCTTAATGTCCTGCCAGGCTTTTGGGAATTTCACTTGGTAGGGTTTGTCCTCAGCGGCCGCTTGAAAGGGCAGTCGCCAATTCGGGATGGTGCTGAGGTTGAATAACAACAGATACGCTAAAAAGAACCCGGCGACCGCTTGAGATGGCCAACCCGGCAGTTTAACTGTCGCTTGCCAGGGCAGCAGCGCCGCAAACCACTCACCGAACGCGCCACGATTGTTGGCAACCGAGTCGTAGATGCGATTGCCCAATCGCTGCGGCCAGGCAAGCATTGGCGCTAGCAGCCAACCCCAGGGGGAGGCGGCAAACACGGCCACCATGGCTGGCCATTTAATCAAGCGCTCGCCAGCGGGCGTCACCACGACCCATGAGAATTCTCGCTCTAAAATTTCAGCCATCTCCGCATCCGTTTGTGCCGGGATGATCTGCGCGGACTTGAGTCCTAAAAAGGTTTTCAGCAGCCAGCACATCTTAAGACAAAAGCCGCAGTCCTGATCGTAATACATCGTGAGCCCTTCGCCGGCGCTGGGCCAAAACCGCCGAGCCAGCGCATCCCAGGTTTCAGTTGGGGTAAACAGCAGAATCGAGGTGATCGAGATAAACGGAAACAAGCCAATATGAAGATTCAAAACAAAGCCCACCTCCATCGCTATGAACGTGAGCATCATCAGCCATCGGATCGGCACCCGCAGGAACGGCGTAAATATGAGGATCGGGCCAAGCAATTCTAACCACCACACAAATCGAGTTAGGGGCACGGTCAGCCAGTGTTCGTTCCGCCAATAATGCGCAAGCCCCGTCGCAACCTCGTCCAGGTTCAGCGCGTAGTAAATCGCCGTACCATCTTCGTACCACTCTGGACCAGTTTTTAAAAACGCCGAAAAGAAATAGACGGCCATGGCTTGAAATAAAATCGCAGCCGTTGCCACCGAGCAATAAACATTTGGCTGCGCGCTGAATGCCTGCTGCTGATCCGGATGAACCCGCGCCGCATCCATCGAAAACCGTGCCCCCAAGGGCAAAAACATCGACCAAAACACCATCAGCAACAGCAGGTTATCCCCGCCTTGCAGCACCAGGGGCGCGCGATTGTGCAGTGAGACCAGTAAAACAAAACTGATTATCAAAGCAAGACGTGTGCGATACCCCAGTAGCAAGGCCATTGCGGCGCCCGCAGCAGTCAGATGCAGCAGCAGCGCCCAAAGCCAACTACCACTAATGAAGTACAACGACCAGCGGTTATCCGCGCTTCGGTCAATGATGAACTCCCGCGGGAAAACGCCGGCGTCCGTCATCCAGACCGACAAATCACTGCCCCGAATCAAAAGGTCCGCAATTAGCAGCCCGCCCAGCAAGATCCGAAACAGGGCAAGGCTTCTTAAATCAATACTAATGATTGGCAAGATGCGCGCTGTCCACCACTGGGCCATGTGTTCACCTTAAAGCTTCGACCGCGCCATGATAGCCCGATCGCGAAGCGGGATCGAGTCAGAAAGGCGCGTTATACCGCAGTCATTGCGATGACGCGGGACCAGCAACCAAAGTAACGTTTCTTAAACCGAACCCCGTCCTTGCGTTTCCCCGAACCCAAGGTGAGGCGCACTTGGCCTTGCACTGCCCACAACGGGCTTTGCAGACGAGACCTTCCTCGGCCCGAATAACCTAAAGTGCGCTTAGGCGTTTGGCGTCAGCCGCACGAAATAACGCGGTGGAAACCCTGTCAAAACACGAAACCCCAAGCCCAATGGGCGCGCGGCATCGAGCGCTTCAGCCTCTGCATCCAGCACTTTCGATGCGGTGTAACGGGCATCAATGTCCTCATACCGAACCCGAACTTGATCATTACCGAGCAACCGACCATACCACTGTCGTGGCCAGTGGTTCACCGCAACAAAGAGTTCACCCTCATGCTCAATCCGAACCAAAACTCGGTCAGCGCCCACATCACCTGCATCAAAGGTTGTGACAACCAGGGTTGCTTGGTTTTCCGGCTGAAAATACCCCAGCAGGGACTCAAACAGGGCGACGGACGCGGCATACAGGCCGATCAGAATCAGTACGATTTTTAGGGTTTTCGACATAGCGGTTGCGCCTCTTGTGTCCGGGTTCATCTTCGATTCGTAATGTTCATGAGCTTGGCGTAGAGCTCAGATCAAACCACTATGCCAAGCTGTCTTGATCAAGCGGTTGTGCTGCCGCCCCCCGCCAAGCGCTCTGGGCGGCGCCTTTCAACCCGCTGATTAATGCTATTTTCAGGGGCCCGGTGCATTGCCTGCATTGGATCGACCAGCGCCGCCGAAGGACCGATCAGCACGACGTTGATTGCAGTTGATCATGCGCTCCAGCAAACCAATCCAACCTTAATCGGGATCAGTCCTCACGACCAATTTGGCGGCAACCATTA
>JABGWC010000164.1 GCA_018645765.1 Gammaproteobacteria bacterium
CAATGAGTGCTGGTTATCGGCGACAATGAGTAGGGCCTCGAGTCGACGCAGGGCTCGGTCGCTTCGCCAGTCTTTGGCTAACTCGACTGCGGCCCGAACAAGATGGCCCTGATGCTTTTGAAGTTGTGCCTCAAAGCGTTCAAATAAGGTAAAGGCATCAGCCGTTCCGCCGGCAAAACCCGCAATGACTTGGTTATGGTGCAGACGCCGGACTTTGCGGGCATCCCCTTTCATGATCGTGTCGCCTTGGGTGACCTGGCCATCGCCGCCGATGACCACGCTTTGTCCTCGGCGAACACACAAAATCGTTGTGCCTTTGATTGGTTCCATGGACGCGCTCCTAATCGTTAGGTGAGAGATGGTGGTGAACGGGGTGGAAATCAAGGCTTATTTGAAATGGGGATCGACTCAAAGTTATTTGCAGCCAATAGCGATTGCGCTCGGCTCAGGTCCGTATCGGAGTCGAATGGGCCAATCATGACGCGGTGCCAGGTTACACCTTTGATAGGCTTGGTTTCGATAAAGGCCGTTAAACCAAGCAGTAACAGCTCTGCGCGGCGTTCATCAGCATCCCTTGGGATATTAAAAGAACCGGCTTGAAGGTGATAGGTCGGCTTTGGATCGTCTTCGCGTTTAGCACGTTGATATCCGCCGACATTCGCAACTTCTGCCTTTGGAAAGAGATCATAAAAGGACCAATCGATGCGTTCTGTTTTGGGTTCAATATTTTGAGCAGGAACCGGTTCAAGATCAGCCACCGGTGCGTCAGGCGGAGGCTGGCTGGTTACTAGCGAATATAAAAAAGCAAGGAAGAGCCCCGAAGCAAGGCCGGCAAGGTAGCTGAACAAGCGGCTAACGGGTTGTTTGGACGCAGGTGGTTTTCGATTCATGGCGAGAGTTTAAAAGATGGCTCAAACTATTGCACAACGTTCTTGGTCAATCTTCAGTTGGCGGGTTAAAAAAGGTCAACCGGGTCGACATCGATTGACCACCGCACGGCTGGCTGTCGATGTTGAGTGAGGTGCTTGTTTAACTGTTGCAGAGCACGGTGTCGCGACTGCCGAGTTTTTGCATTCACCAATAATTGCGACCGGTACCATCCTGCCCGCTGTTCCATGACAGGGCTTGTGGGGCCTAATACTTCGCAATCGACGTCTAGTGCCTGATATTGGCTTAGCAGCTGGCGAAGGAACTGATCAGCCTGCTGCGGCTGTCGCGCGTCGGCGCGCAACAATCCTTGGTAGGTAAAAGGGGGCAGCTGATACGTCTCACGCTGCGTCATGAGGCTTTTGGAGAAGGCAAGGTAGTCATTCTTGATGAGCGCTCGCAGTTCGGGTAGCGCTTGTAGTCTGCTGCTGAGATAAACCTTTCCAGGCAGATTTTCCCGGCCGCTGCGGCCGCCGGTTTGTAAAATGAGCTGCGCCGTGCGTTCGATGGCTCTGAAGTCAGCGCTCAAAAAGCCTTGGTCGACCTCTAAAATAATGGCGAGCGTTACATTCGGAAAATGATGCCCTTTGGCGATCAATTGGGTGCCGAGCAGGATGCTGGGATTGCCTTGTTGGATGGTGTCGATCATTTGGGTGAGCGCGGCGCGCTGTTGGGTGCTGTCGCTATCGATTCGAATCACTGGGTAACCTGGAAACCGGTTTTGGAAAGTTTCCTGAAGTCGCTGGGTGCCATCGCCGACCGGTAGGAGGCTGCTTTGTTGGCAGGCTGGACAATGCTTTGGGATGGGGTGCTGTTGCCCGCAATGATGGCATTTGAGACCTTTGGTCTGTTTATGAACGGTTAAGCGCGCGTCGCAAGCATTGCATTGGGCGATCCATCGACAATTCGAGCAGAATAAAACCGGGGCATAGCCGCGTCGGTTTCGCATCACCAGAACCTGCTCTCCGCGATCTAAAGTTTCAGCCATTGCGTCAAACAACCGGTTATCAGGCAAGGCCTCTTTTTGGTTGTCGGGTATTGGAAACACTTCGTAGCGCTCGCGAGCCGCACCATTGGCCCGAGATTCGAGTAAAAGTTGGGTGTATTTCCCAGTGGTGACATTGTGCAACGATTCTAAAGAAGGGGTTGCGGAGCCCAAGATGACCGGAATATTTTCTGCAACGCCCCGAACCGAGGCAAGATCGCGAGCCGAGTAATGAAAACCATCTTGCTGCTTATAAGAACTGTCATGCTCTTCATCTACAATAATGATGCCGGGTCGTGCGAGCGGGGTAAATATGGCGGATCGAGTGCCGATGATAATGGGCGCCTGACCGCTGCGGGCTTGTCGCCAATGCTCGCTGCGCTTTTGATCTGGAAGGTTCGAATGCAGGGCGACGACGGGCCTGCCGAAACGATGTTCAAAGCGGGTTAAGGTTTGCGGGGTTAATGCGATTTCTGGCACGAGGATCAGTGCTTGGCGCCCGGCCTTGAGCACTTGATCGATCAGCCTTAAGTAAACCTCAGTTTTACCGCTGCCGGTGACACCATACAATAAATAGGTGTTGTGCTCTGTAAGCGCCACTGAGTCGATTGCCAACTGCTGCTCACGTGTTGGTTGAATCACAGAGTCGGGTGGGTCGTGGGGCGGCTGGCCAGGGTTTACCTGGATTGCGTCCTGCCAGCGGGCCAAACCTTTGTCGATCAAAGCTTTGATAACAGCAGAAGACCATTGGCCCTGATTGAGCTCGGCGCGAGAGAGGACCCTTTCTTCAACGAGGGCGCGCAGCAAGGCGAGTTGTTTAGGGGATCGTTTAACGTCGTCTTCGGCAATGCGGTTCGGCTCGGTTGACGTCAGCACGAGCGTTCTAATCGTTTGATATAGGGCTGCGCCTTGTTTAATTTTACCGGGTAGCGCGGCGGCAAAAACCTCGCCGACAGGGTGTAAATAATATTGGGCAGACCAAAGGCACAGATCGAAAATGGCGTCTGGTAGCACAGGCTCTGAGTCGATGATCGAAAGGATTGATTTGATTTTTTGAGGAGCCGTTGAGGGTTGCTTGCAGTGGCTGACAACGATGCCGATGAGTTCTCGGCCGGAAAAGGGAACTTTGACTCTTAGCCCGATCTGAAGGTCCGTCGGATGGCGATATTCAAACGTGCCCGGTAGCGGAACGGGCAGCGCAATGTTGTAGAACTTTGGGTCGGGGCTTTTTGTCGGTGTCATGGCCATTCTAGATCGCTTGCTTCTGTGGTTTTCTCTGGTATCATTTGCGCCTTTTCGCGAACACAAAGCCAGGTAAACCCGATGAAGGCCGAAACGCATCCTAATTACGAGTCGATTAAAGCAACCTGCAGTTGCGGTAACGTGATCGAAACAAAATCGACCATTTGCAACGATATCTCAATCGAAGTTTGTTCTCAGTGTCACCCATTCTACACGGGTAAACAGAAAACTATCGATTCAGCTGGTCGAATTGATCGCTTTAACAAGCGGTTCCGTCGAGGCGGTAGCAGCAGCTAAAGCGCTCTGGGCGTCACCGCTCATAGCCCCTGAAAAGGCGGTATTTCAGCCTCAGGGCATGACACGGTTGCAGGAAAGGTTGCCTGCAGTAAGGGCGTCGCTTTTAAAACGCACTGGTGGCAGGCCTTCGGCGAATCAGCCGTCTTTAAAAAAACACGTGATTTGAAGCGTTCGAGGCAGCTTTGCGAGGCAGTCCTGCGAGGCAGTCTTAAAGATGCGCTCGGCGCCTGCTAATTAGCGGCATCCTTGCCGAGTCCCCAGGCGCACGCGCCAGCATTACGCCGTATCCGGTGCAAAAATACTGTGGAAAAAACGCCGTGGCGAAAAAACGCCGTGGCGAAAAAACGCCGTGGCGAAAAAACGCCGTGGCGAAAAAACTGTGGTTGGAAGCGACTGTGGTGGAAAAACACGGTGGGGTTTGGCGGGTTTACCGTCGCCGGGAGACCGCGCGTCGCGTCTAGAATATATCCTGGTACTGGGTCGCTTGGTCAGTTGAGTCTGCGCTGTCAATTGGGTCCGGTGCAAATTCCACTCGAAAATACTCAAAAATTCCATTCGGGTCACCGGGACCGACGCGTTTGCCCGTCTCCGGATCAATTTTGATGGAAACGATGCCGTCAGGAACCGTAATGGCGTCGGTTGTGGCGGCTGGCAGCGCTTCTTTGGCAAATTCAATCCAGGTTTCGATGGGCGTTGTTGACCCCCATTCTCGATTGCCAACCGGTGCGTTGCTCGAAAAGCCTGCCCAAGCGGTTGCGGCAATGTTTGCGTTGTAACCGGAGAACCAAAGATCGGCGTCATTGGTCGTACCGGTTTTACCCATTAGATCTTCACGGTTGAGCGCTTTGAAGGCTTTTCGACCGGTGCCCTTTTGGATCGTATCTTTGAGAATACTGTTCATAATAAACGCGATTCTGGGGTCCATGACCTGCTCGGGCGCATCTGGCGCGCAGTCGGTTGTGCAGGTTTGGGGGTTCAGTGCCGGATGGTCGTCGGTATTAATTGAGCTGATGGACGCAATCAAATAGGGTGATATTTTTTTGCCGCCATTTGCGAACATGGCATAGCCAGCCGCAACCTCGAGCGGTGTCAAGGCGATGGTTCCGCCTCCAAAAGCAAGTTGGACGTTGCGCGGAAAGCCGTCAGTGTTGAAGCCAAACCGTTTCACATAGTGAATGGCGTTATCAGGACCGTAATCCAGCAGGACTCTGAGCGACACTAAGTTGATGCTGCGATAAAGCGCCTCTCGTAAGCGAATATTGCCCCGAAACTGACTGCCGGAATTCTTTGGGCGATATTGTTCCTCAAGTTCGCCGCCTGGGAGGACGACAGGGGCATCATTGTAGATTGAGGCGGCGGTTACGCCGCCTTCCATCGCGCCGGCATAGAAAAAAGGCTTGAAGTTGGAGCCGGGTTGGCGCTTTGCCTGCGTGGCATGATTGAATTGATTCAAATTGAAATCATAACCGCCAACCAGGGCCTTGATGCTGCCATCGACCGGGTCGACTGCGACAAAAGCCCCTTGGATCAAGGGTACTTGACCGAGTCGCCAGGTCGTCCCGTCGGTCAACTCGATTCGAATTAGATCGCCCAGGCTGAGGAAACTGTTCGGCGATTTGGGTTGGGGTCCCCGCTGGTTGACATTAAGATAAGGTCTCGCCCAGCGAAGTTGCTCCCAGTCAATGCTAATGCCCTCGCCAGACTGGGTGAGCACGGTGATCTTTCGATCGCTGATGTCGGTTACGATGGCGGGGTGTTGATCGCCAATAATGGGGGTGTCTTTTAAAATTTTAAGCCAGTAGGCGGGGTAGCTTGCCTTGTTATTGGCCAAGAATGTTTTAGTGCCAGCAAGGGCCACAGCCTCAGGGCCGCGGTAGCCATGGCGGCGATCATATTCGTTCAGCTTTTTAATGAGCGCATTCTCTGCAGCATTTTGCATTCGGCTATCAATGGTTGCGGTAACCTCCAGGCCAAGGGTGTACGCCTTGCGACCAAAGGTTGCGATAATTTCACTTCGAATGAGTTCAGCGGCATACAAGGCCGGGAGTTCAATCTGGCGCTCAAAGACTTTTGCCGTGATCGGTTCGCTTTGCGCTCTTTGCAATTGCGTCTGTGTGATCGATCCTTGTTCGAACATACGGTCTAAAATAAGGTCGCGACGAGCGAGTGCCCGTTTAGGACCGTTGATGGGGTTGCCAGCCTCTGGCGCTTTCGGAATCCCCGCCAGCATCGCCATTTGCGCAAGCGATAGCGCTGACACGGGTTTGCCGTAGTAAGTTTGGGCAGCCGCTTGGATGCCATAAGCGTGCTTACCGAAAGGAACAATGTTTAGGTAGAGCGTGAGAATTTGTTGTTTGGTCAGTGCTTGCTCGAGTTTAATCGCGAGTAACATTTCTTTAAATTTGCGAATAAACCGTACTTCTGATGCGCCCGACACATTTTTAACAACCTGCATGGTAATCGTTGATGCACCGGTTTTGATGTCCCCAGCGTTAGCCAGAAGTTGCCAGGTCGCATTCGCAACCGTTATGAGATCGATGCCGCTATGCTCAAAAAACCGCTTATCCTCGGTATCGAGAAGCGCATTAATAAAGTCCCTTGGGATTTGGTCAAAGGTGATCGGGATCAGGCGCTCGCCATATTCCTGTATCAGCTTGCGGTCTTGACTCAAGATTTTAAGGGGTGCTTTCAGATCAACTTCGGTGAAGGTTGAAATATCAGGCACTTGGGGATTCAAGTAAAGGTAGGCAGCAGAAAGGGCCATGCCCAGCCCGCTGAGGGTCATGCCGATACCAAAGGTAAGAAAAATTAAAAGGCGTTTCATGGCGTTGCTATGATGAAAGTTTGAGAATTAAGCCCTTGTGATCGTTCAATTACCACCCTGGAGTCACTGAAACCGCTGCAATTATGACTGCCCAGCGCGAGTGAGTATAGTTTATTCGAGCCTTTTGAGTGATACTGAGTAGGCAATAGTAGGTCATAGGGAGGCCGCTGGCGTGTCGGTTGTTCAGGAAAAACAATGTTGAACCTTTTTGGCGGTCGAAAGCTCGGTTTGGTTGGGCTTGATATTAGCGCTTCAGCGATCAAGCTACTTGAGCTCAGTGGTGGTGATGGCGGCTATGTCGTTGAGAGCTATGGCGTCGAACCACTGCCTGAAAACACGGTCGTTGAACAAAATATCGTCGATGTGGCGGCTGTGGCCGAGGCAATTAAACGCCTGCAAGCGTCGACTCAATTTAAATCAAAAGCGGCGGCGGTTGCTGTGGCCGGATCCGCAGTCATCACAAAAACCATCGAGGTGCCCGCGTCCCTTAAAGAAAATCAAATCGAGGAACAATTGCTCATGGATGCGGATCAATATATTCCGTATCCATTAGATGAGGTTGCCTTAGACTTTCAGGTTTTAGAGGCAACCGCTCGATCAGAAGACATGGTCGATGTTTTGATTGCGGCGTGTCGGCAAGAGCATATTGAGTCTCGGCAAGCGGCGCTGGAGTTATCGGGTCTGACTCCTGAGGTGATTGACATCGAAGCCCACTGCGTGCAGCGGGCAATTGCCTTGGATTTAGAGTTGTTTACCCGGGATCCGGCCCTTGGGGTGCCGGATGTTTTGGCAATCCTGGATATTGGTGCAGATATGACCACGCTTTCGGTCGTGTCCGGTACTCAAGTCCTGTATACCCGTGAACAAAGTTTTGGTGGGAAACAGTTAACCGATGACATTCAGCGAAAGTATGACCTGACTGCTGCGGAGGCCGGGAAAGCCAAGAAATTTGGTGGACTGCCGGATGACTATGAAGAAACAGTCCTCAACCCATTCAAAGAAGCTTTGTTGCAACAGATCATGCGGTCCCTGCAGTTTTTTTACTCGGGCACGACCTACAATGATGTTGATCGAATTGTTTTAGCGGGCGGAACAGCGAATTTAGCAGGTCTAGACACGCTTATCGAAACGCGATTAGGCACACCCTGTAGTGTTGCAAATCCGTTTGACAATATGAGGATTAATGATCGCGTGGATGCGGATAGGCTGATGAAAGATGCCCCGTCAATGATGATTGCCTGTGGCTTAGCAATGCGAAGCTTTGATTGAACCATAGTTAAACGACCGGCAGATGCCCGGTCTTGGACGAATTCATGGTGAATTTGAAAATTAATTTGCTGCCTTGGCGCCAAAAGCGGCGCGATCGATTGCAGCGAGAATTCCTGAATGCTTTGGCGGCAGTGGGGCTGGTTGCGGTGTTATTGCTGGTGGGTGCGTGGCGTGTTTACGAGTCTGCAATTGATACTCAGAAAGCTAGGGTTGCGGTTATCGCGTCGGAAATTGAAGGTCTGGATGCGCGCATTGCAGAAATCAGAGTCTTGCTGAAAAAACGCAAAGAGCTATTGGATCGGATGCGGGTGATCCAAGAGCTTCAGGGTAATCGACCGGTTAGTGTACGGTTGTTTGATGAATTAGCGCGCCAGTTGTCCGGTAACGTGTTTTTTGAGCGCCTAACGCTCCGAGGCGCCGACATTGCGGTGACGGGTGTTGCCGAAGACAATAGCCGGATCTCGGATCAGCTTCGAGCTTTCGATCAATCCTTATGGTTCACCGGCGGTAATGTAACCAGTATCAACGCCTTCCCGCAGGCGGGCCCTGAGGCGAGTCGGTTTGCACTCTCGGTTAAAGTCAGCGCGCCCAGCGCCGGTGCGGAGGGCAACTGATGGCGCTAAAAGATACCATCGATAAGCTCAACAACATCGATTTAAGCGAAATCGATCTAAGTGATTTAGACGTTAATAGCGCCGGGCTTTGGCCTACCCCCATTAAAGTGATTACGGCGCTGGGGGTCTTCGTTCTTATCCTTGCGTTAGGCTACTTTTTCCTCGTCACGCATCTGCAACAGGACCTTGCGAAAGCGGGTGCAGAAGAAACAAGCCTGAAAACAAGTTACCGAGAAAAATATGCTCAAGCGTCGAACTTGGAAGGGTATCGGCTGCAGGCGAAGGAAATGGAAGCCAGCTTCCAGAAAATTTTAAGCCAACTGCCATTGGACACCGAGATCCCTGGTTTAATAGAAGATATCTCAACGGTTGGCTCCAATAATGGATTGGTCTTCAATAAAATTGATCTGCAGCCAGAACGGGTCCTTGAGTACTACGTTGAAAAACCCATCCGAATGGAAGTGGTTGGGGGCTACCATGATTTAGGGGCTTTTGTGAGTGACGTTGCAGATTTGTCTAGAATCGTGACCCTCCATGACTTTGAAATTACCCCGCAGGGTGGTGGTGGCGCGGAACAGGGGAAGCTTCTGATAATGGGCATTACGGCCAAGACCTACCGGTATAAAGATGGCGTTACGAAATGAAAATTCACGCCCCGTTTTTGACGCAGGCCGTGCGGTTTGGCCTGGTGCTAGCCTTACTCGCCGGGTGTTCAGACAGCAATGAGTTCTCCGATTTGCGCGGCTTTTTCGATGAAGTCGCAGCCGAGCCGGTTCGGCCGGTTCAGCCGCTTCCCGAATTTAAGCCCTACGAGTCCTTTAAATATGGTGCGGCGAATCTCAGAAGCCCTTTTCAAGCGCCATTGGTTATTGCAAGCCGAGTCGATACGCCGCCGCCGGGTTCGATTCGCCCGCCTGCAGACCATGTGAGAAGTTATTTAGAAGAGATGAACCTCGCAACGTTGCAATTGGTCGGTTCCCTTGAGCTTCGTGGGCAGTATTTCGGGCTCATAAAAGATGGCGAGGGTGTGGTGCATCAGGTCGGTGTGGGGGCTTATTTGGGTACCCAGTGGGGCCGGATTGAGAAGATTGAAGAGACTCGATTAGAGCTTGTGGAAATTGTCAGCAATGGCGGTGGTGGTTGGTTGTTACGGCCAAGAACCATTGAGCTCATTGGGACTTCAGAAGGCTAACGCGGTAAGGATTGTTATGAACAGCAAAATGATGCCACACCAACGACGGCTCATAGCGAGCGTTGTGCTGATGATGCTCCATTTTATATCAGCCAGCGTACTAGCAGTTGAGCTTCAGGACGTTGCGTTCTCGATGGCTGGCGGTGACCGGACGGAGATCACCTTGACCTTCGATGGGGTGCCACCAGAGCCCACGGGCTACGCAATTGCTGAACCTGCGCGGATTTCACTGGATTTGATGGGCGTGAGTAGCGGTCTTGCCAGTAAATACCACAGCCTTGGTTCGGGCAACGCGCAAAACATGACCGTTTTAGAGACGCAGGACCGGACTCGAATTATTATTGCGCTGTCTGAACTGGTGGGCTATAGCGCCCAAGTTCGGGGTAGCACGCTACAATTGTCTGTTGGGCGTGATTTGGACTCGAGCCCGCGATCGGCCAGCGGCGCCCGTTCTGAGGCCGGCCGACAGTCAGGTTCCCGTGTCGATAATGTCGATTTTAGGCGGGGCTCAGAGGGTGAAGGCCGGGTTATTATCGCCTTGAGTGAGCCGAATGTGACGGTTGACTTGGATCAGGTTGGCGGCAGCATCGTGCTGACGATGCCAGACACAATCGTTGCGCCGGCCCTCGTTCAACAACTGGATGTGACGGATTTTGCGACGCCCGTTGAGGTCATTGAGGTTTATCAGCAAGGTGATCAAGCGGTGATAGAAGTGCTGCCGAGTGGTCAGTTTGATTACCTTGCGTATCAGTCAGATCAGGGTTTTGTGCTTGAGGTGAAGCCGGTTGTCGAGGAGGTCGAGACAGGTGGGCCTCGCAGTAAAAACTTTTTGTATGAGGGCGATAAGTTGTCCTTAAACTTTCAGAACATCGAGATTCGAGCCATTCTGCAAATCGTTGCTGATTTCGCCAACCTGAACCTTGTCGCGAGCGATGCAGTCGCGGGTGCAATTACGCTGCGATTAAAGGATGTTCCTTGGGATCAAGCGTTGGATATTGTTTTAAAAACGAAGGGCCTGGATAAGCGCGTTCAAGGGAACGTTTTGTTAGTAGCCCCGGCAGCAGAATTGGCCGACCAGGAACGCGCCCAACTCGAGAACGAGCAAGAGATCGCTGAGCTTGCGCCGCTGCGGACTGAACTCATTAAAGTGAAATATGCCAATGCATCCGACATTGTTGCTTTATTTTCCTCTCAGGGAAACGACGATCAAAATAACACTGGCGAAACATCTGCTGGGGTTGTATCGGATCGGGGGTCGATTCTGGTTGATGATCGCACCAATGCCATTATTGTGACTGAAACACCCAGTCGGATTGCGCAGCTCAGAACACTTTTGAATCAGCTCGATATCCCCGTCAGGCAGGTCATGATCGAAGCGCGGATTGTGAAGGCGAGCGATAGCTTTAAGCGAGAAGCTGGCATCCGCTGGGGGACGGCTGGCAATATTTCCTGGGGCGATAGCCCAAACGGCATTCAGTACGGTAGTTCGATGGAGACCTTAGGTGGCGCGCCCTCTGAGAACCTGATTGTGGATCTGGGTACAGGCTCGGGCAAGACCGGCGGGATTGCCTTTGGTCTCGTGAATAATGATTTGCTGTTGGATTTAGAGCTACAGCTTTTTGAAAGCGAAGGGATGGGCGAGACGGTTTCAAGGCCAACCATCATTACTTCCGACAAAAGTTCTGCGACAGTCAACTCGGGCAGTCAGATCCCGTATCAGTCCGATACCGGTGGGGGCGCGACTGCGACGGCATTTGTAAATGCAACGGTTGGGTTGACCGTCACGCCGCAAATTACGGCCGATGACCGGATTATATTAGAGCTCGATGTGACGAATAATTCTCGTGGAGATCCAACTCCAGGCGGCCCACCGGCGATCGATATCGAGAGCATTCAAACGAAAGTGATCGTCAGTGATGGAGAAACCGTTGTGCTGGGTGGGCTGTACCAAACGAGAACCGATTTGATTCAGTTGAAGACGCCGGTTTTAGGAAACTTGCCGCTGGTTGGCCGATTGTTTCGTAATTCAGCGCGCACAAAAGATAAAGATGAACTCTTGATTTTCATTACGCCTAAGATCATTCGTGAATCTGGCGACCGCGTTCGATAACCAGTCTGCATCCAATGGAACTGCGTCAGCACGCTAATATTTTCTTGATAGGACCGATGGCTTCCGGGAAGACAACGCTTGGTAAGTTGCTGGCAAAGCGATTGGGTCTACGATTCGTAGACACAGATCACGAGATCGAAAAAACAACCGGAGTAAGTGTTCGGCTTATTTTTGAAGTCGAAGGCGAGCCCGCTTTCCGGGATCGAGAATCGAAAACGCTTGAGAGCCTTTCTCATCAACCGGGTCTCGTCTTGGCGACGGGGGGGGGCGCGGTACTGCGGCCAGAAAACAGGCACGTTTTGGCAACCCGGGGCCTTGTGATTTACCTCAAGCCAGATATTGAAACGCAGCTTAAACGAACCGCGGATGATCGTAAAAGGCCGTTGCTTCAAAATGTTGATCGCAGGGCCTTCTTTCAAGAGCTCCAGCGCACCCGGGATCCGCTTTATCAGGAAGTTGCTGATGTGACGATGGCCTTTGATAATCGGCCCGGAAAGAAAATGATTGAGGCGATGCTTGCGAGACTTCAAAGCCAAGAGTGGATTACAGCAGAATGAAATCGATTACAGTTGAGCTGGCTGATCGCAGCTACCCCATCGTTTTTTGCCCGGGCCTGGTGACGGGGACTGACGGCTCCGAGCAAACCGTGTTGGCTGCAGCGATGGGAGATTCGATCTTTATTGTCAGCAATGAAACGGTTGCGGGTTTGTATCTAGCGCCGCTCAAAAAGCTGCTCGGCGACCGAAAGGTTGACGTTTACATCATGCCCGATGGGGAGGCCTATAAGACGCTCGATCAGATCGATGCCATTATCGGTAAGCTGCTGGCCGCCGGACATACTCGAGAAACAACGCTTATAGCGCTTGGTGGGGGGGTTGTTGGCGATGTCACCGGGTTCGCAGCCGCGGTTTATCAGCGGGGCGTTGCGGTCATCCAGGTACCCACCACGCTGTTGTCTCAGGTCGACTCATCGGTCGGCGGTAAAACAGCCGTGAATCACCCGCTGGGTAAAAACATGATCGGGGCCTTTCACCAACCAAAAATGGTTGTGATGGATGTTGAAACGTTAAAGACGTTAAGCCCGCGAGAATTTTCGGCCGGGCTTGCAGAGATTGTGAAACACGCAGCGCTTGCCGATTGGGCTTACTTTCAATGGCTGCAAGCCCATCAAGACAGCATTATGTCGCGCGATAGTGCTTGTTTAATGACGATGATTGAATGGAGTTGTCGGATTAAAGCCGAGATCGTTGCTTCTGATGAAACAGAGCAGGGCCGAAGAGCGCTTTTAAATTTAGGACACACCTTTGGACATGCGATCGAGACGTTGTCGGGTTATGGCCTTGTGCTGCACGGCGAGGCGGTTGCCATGGGCTTGATGATGGCGGCAGATTATTCGGTCCGGTCAAAGACCTTATTTGAATCCGCGCCGGCACAGTTGGCGCGGTTGTTGACGGCCTTTTCGCTCCCGACGGTTTTACCAAAGGGTTTGATAAAAGCCGATTTTCTGCAAGCAATGGGGCGTGATAAAAAGGCAACGGCCGAAGGTTTGCGCTTAGTGATCCTGCGGGATTTAGGCCGGGCCGACTTGACGAGCCAAATAGATGAGGCCGCACTGGAGCAGACCTTAGCTTTTTTTCTTAATAACCCGTAGCGCAGGAGCTTAAAGCACCCTACCGAGGCGCCTAAGGCAGCTCTGTTGAGCCCATCAAGTCGCGATCAATTTCCCTTGCGGCTTCTCGACCTTCATTAATCGCGCGCACCACCAGGTCCTGTCCCCGCCGGCAGTCGGCTGCGGCATAGACTTTGGCAACACTGGTTCTAAAATTTGTCTTGTCTGCAATGAAATTGCCTCGTGGGTCGATGTCCATCGAGAGCGACTCATTGAGGTAATGTTCTGGCTGTAAAAAACCCATAGATAACAAAACAAGGTCGGCTGCCCACGTTCTTTCTGAGCCTGGGATCTCTTGGAGCTGCTCATCAACGTCAACGGTTATGACCCCTTTGAGGGTCCCGTCTGGTCCGCGCAGGAAGGATTTGCTCAGTACAGAAAATTGGCGCGGGTCACTGCCAAACCGAGTCTCGCTTTCGGCATGACCGTAATCGACGCGAAAAATTTTCGGCCAAAGTGGCCATGGGTTGTCCGCTGCTCGAGTCTGAGGTGGCTGGGGGAGTAGCTCGAAATTGACCAGGCTTTTGCAGCCATGTCGCAGTGAGGTCCCAATGCAGTCGGTACCGGTGTCACCACCGCCGATCACAATAACGTGTTTATCCTTTGCTGAGATATAGTGGCCGTCAGCAAGGTTTGAATCGAGCAAACTCTTGGTGTTGGCGGTCAAAAAGGCCATGGCAAGGTGGACACCATCGCCCTCGCGCCCAGGAATATTCAGATCCCGGGCAACGGTTGCACCGGTTGCGAGTAAAACGGCATCAAAACCAGATACCAGGTCAGTCGGGCTAATCGTTTTCCCGACATCTTGATTGACCCGGAATTCGATGCCTTCCTCTCTCATGATTTGTATCCGGCGCTCGATCAAGTTTTTTTCGAGTTTCATATTGGGAATACCGTACATCAATAAGCCGCCCAATCGGTCGGCGCGCTCGAAAACAGTGACCTGGTGCCCAGCTTTGTTCAACTGTGCTGCAGCGGAAAGTCCGCAGGGTCCGGAGCCGACGATCGCAACAGTCTTTCCAGTTCGTTGCTCGGGCGGTTCAGGCTTAACCCAACCTTCTTCGAACCCGCGATCGATGATGGCAGCTTCAATGTTCTTGATGGTGACGGCTGGGTCATTAATGCCAAGTACGCATGCGCCTTCGCAGGGCGCCGGACAAACGCGACCGGTAAATTCTGGGAAATTGTTCGTCTCGTGCAATCGATCTAACGCTTCTTTCCACTGACTTTTGTAAACCAGGTCGTTCCATTCTGGAATCAGATTTGAAATGGGGCAACCGTTGTTGCTTTGACAGAACGGCACGCCGCAATCCATGCATCGGGCGCCCTGGGTGCTGAGTTGCTGATCATCGGGTTCGGTGTAGATTTCCTTGAAGTCTAAAACGCGCGCAGCAGCATCGCGATAAGGCACCGTCTCGCGCTGGAATTCTTTAAAGCCGGTTGCTTTACCCATGGTGGTCTATCCTATGTTACTTGTCTTTAATAAGGCTTGCTGCGCTTCAAGCACCCGCTTGTAGTCGCTTGGCATGACCTTGATCAATGATTGTTTCTCGCTTGCCCAATTCTCGAGTAGGCGTGCCGCGACCGTTGATCCGGTAAGCCGCTGGTGTTTTTCAATTAAGACCCTGACATCGTCTTCGTCCGTTGGGCTGAGTTGCGCAAGCTCGAAGGTCTCAAGGTTGCATTGGCGATGAAAGTCCCCTTCAGGATCCAGGATATAAGCAACGCCGCCGCTCATGCCCGCGCCAAAATTACGCCCGGTCTTGCCTAAAATGACGACGGTGCCGCCCGTCATATATTCGCAACCATGATCGCCGACCCCTTCAACCACGGCAGTTGCTCCACTGTTTCTCACGCAGAAACGCTCCGCTGCAATCCCCCTGAAGTAGGCCTCGCCAGAGGTCGCGCCATAAAGTACAACGTTACCCAGCAGGATGTTGTTTTCGGCCGCAAAGCTTGCCTCTTTTGGCGGGTAGATCACCAGCTTACCGCCCGATAAACCTTTGCCGACAAAGTCGTTCGCATCGCCCTCGATTTCGATCGTAATCCCTTTTGCGAGAAAAGCGCCGACGCTCTGCCCGGCTGAGCCGTGTAAGCGGATTGAGATCGTATCATCGGGCAACATAGCGCCAAGGGTCGCTTTGGCAACCTCGTGCGACAGCATGGTGCCAACCACTCGGTTGATGTTCAAGATTTCATGCTCGATTTGCACCTTGGCGCCGGTCTCGAGTGCCGGTTGCGCGAGCGCAATTAAGGTATTGTCGAGGGCTGCATCGAGGCCGTGATCTTGGCGTTGCGTGCAGTAAATTTCTGTGCCCTCGTAGATGATGGGCGCTTTTTGCAAAATGCCCGACAGATCGAGTCCCTTTGACTTCCAGTGCGCAACCGCTTGCTCGCTATCTAAGTACTGGGTTTGGCCGATCATGTCTTGAAGGCGGGTGAACCCCAGTTGGCTCATGATTTGTCGAACCTCTTCTGCGAGCATGAAAAAATAGTTTACGACGCTTTCTGGTTTGCCTGCGAACTTTGCTCGGAGCTCTGGGTCTTGCGTTGCAATCCCAACGGGGCAGGTATTGAGGTGGCACTTTCGCATCATAATGCACCCAAGGGTGACGAGCGGCGCGGTCGCAAATCCAAATTCTTCAGCGCCGAGCAGGGCGGCGATGACCACATCGCGACCTGTTTTGATTTGGCCATCGGTTTGTAGGACGACCCGCGATCGAAGGTTGTTCATGACGAGGGTTTGATGGGTCTCGGCGAGGCCCAGCTCCCAAGGTAGCCCTGCGTGCTTAATTGACGTAAGCGGTGAGGCTCCGGTGCCGCCATCATGGCCTGCAATGACCAAGTGATCGGCCTTGGCTTTCGTGACCCCTGCCGCGATCGTGCCGACACCAATCTCAGAGCCCAGTTTGACACTGATGCGAGCGTCGCGATTCGCATTCTTAAGATCGTGAATGAGCTGCGCCATATCCTCGATCGAATAGATATCATGGTGGGGTGGCGGGCTGATTAATCCGACGCCTGGAGTGGAGTGACGGATCTTGGCTATGTAATCATCGACCTTGCCGCCAGGGAGTTCGCCACCTTCACCGGGTTTTGCGCCTTGAACAATCTTGATTTGAATCTCATCAGCATTCGCCAAATACCAGATGGTGACCCCAAAACGGCCTGAGGCGACCTGTTTAATAGCGGATCGCTTTGAGTCGCCATCTGCCATTGGGGTAAAGCGCGCGGGATCTTCGCCGCCCTCACCCGTATTGGACTTGCCGCCCAAGCGGTTCATCGCGATGGCCAAGGTTTCATGACTCTCTGAGGAAATTGACCCAAGGCTCATTGCGCCCGTGCAAAAGCGCTTGACGATGTCAGCAGCAGCTTCCACGTCCTCGATCGCGACCGCAGGGGTCAGATCTTCATTGAACGTCAAAAGGCCCCGGAGCGTGGCTTTCTTAGTGGCCACTTCGTTGGCATGTTTGGCGAACGCCCAATAGGCATCCTGGCTGTTGGTTTGCGCAGCAACTTGGAGATTCGTTATGCTGATGGGATCCCACATGTGTGTGTCGCCACCGCTACGCCAATGAATATCACCAGGGTTTGGTAGCTCGCTCGAAGATTCTGTCGCGCGCTCCGGAAAGCCCAACTGATGTCGTTGCAGGGACTCGGCGAATAATGTGTCGAAATTAATACCGCCAACTCGACTGGTCGTGCCGCGAAAACAGCGCTCGATGATGTCATCAGCAAGTCCAACGGCTTCAAAAATTTGCGCGCCCTTATAAGACTGCAACGTTGAAATGCCCATTTTGCCCATGACCTTGAGCATGCCTTTGCCGACCGCTTTGCGGTACTTCTCGGTTAAGACATCAAGGTTGGGGATATCAGTTTGGCTCAACAAGCCCTCCTGTCGGGCCTGCCATAACGCGTCGAGCGCAAGGTACGGGTTCACAGCATCGGCGCCATAGCTGGTGAGCAAACAAAAATGGTGCACCTCACGGGCTTCAGCCGTTTCGATAACCATTCCGATTTGAGTGCGTTGGTGGGCCGAAATGAGGTGGTGATGAACCGTACCGCAAGCAACCAATGCACTCAGTGCGATCTGATCTTTCGTGACCGCCCGGTCGCTTAAGAGCACTAACGCGTAGCCCGCCTCGATCGCGGCGCTGGCCTCAGCGCAGATCCGATCTAGGGCGGCCTGCATCCCAGTCACGCCATCATGACGGTTGTAGGTGATGTCGATGGTCTGGGTCCGCCAATCGTGTTCATGGGCAGCCTTCAGTTTCGCCAGATCATCGGTTGATAAAATTGGGTGAGGAATAACCAAACGCTTGGCTTGCGACTCGGTGGTTTCGACCAGATTGCCTTCAGGTCCGATAAAACAGGCGAGGGACATCACCACTTCTTCTCGAATGGAGTCAATGGCGGGATTGGTGACCTGCGCAAACAGCTGTTTGAAGTAGTCGTAAATAATTCGAGACTTATCGGACAAGCAGGCCAGTGCAGAATCGTTCCCCATTGAGCCTAAGGGGTCTCGTAAATCTGTAATCATGGGCTTTAGCATGAACTGCATCGTCTCGGTTGTGTAACCGAAAGCGCGCATTCTTTGTTGTAAAGCAGCATCAGTATAGGGGCTTTGCGCCGTTGCAGGTTCGAAATGATCCATTGTCAGCTTTTGTGATGCCAACCAGTCGCCATAGGGTCTTTGTGCGGAATAAACTGATTTTAGTTCTTCATCTGGGACCAAACGGCCGGCCTCGAAGTCCAGCAGAAACATTTTTCCAGGCTGCAAGCGACCTTTTTGAACAACTTTCTTAGGATCGATGGGTAGAACGCCCACCTCGGATGCCATGATCACGCGATCATCTGTTGTGACGTAATAACGCGAGGGCCTTAGGCCGTTGCGATCGAGTACGGCGCCAATTGCGTGCCCGTCGGTAAAGACGATAGAGGCTGGGCCATCCCAGGGTTCCATGAGCGCTGAATGATACTCATAAAACGCGCGCTTTTCTGGGCTCATGTTTGCGTCAGCCTGCCAGGCTTCTGGAATCATCATCATGATGGATTCTTGAAGACTGCGGCCAGACAGCAGCAAAAATTCTAAAACATTGTCAAAGGTGCCGGAGTCCGAGCAGTCCGGTTCAACCAACGGAAAGATTTTCTCAATGTTATCGCCAAAGAGTGGCGATGAAACGGTGCCTTGCCGCGCCGTCATCCAGTTTTGATTGCCGCGCAGCGTATTAATCTCACCGTTGTGGCTCATGTAGCGATTGGGTTGAGCGCGATCCCAAGATGGGAAAGTGTTCGTGCTAAACCTGGAGTGCACCATGGCCAAATGGGTCTCATAGTCGGTATTCGTCAAATCTGGATAAAATGGAAACAACTGAGAGGGTGTCAGCATGCCTTTATAAACGATCACCCGTGGTGACAAACTACAGGCATAAACCAACTGGTCATCGGGTATTGAGGCTTGCAAGCGGCCTGAAAACTGTTTTCGAGCAATGTATAATTTTCGAGCGAATTCAGCCTCTGAATCACCCGTTGGACTTGCAAGGAATAGTTGCGCAATAAACGGCATAGCAGCTTGTGCTGCGGGGCCAATGTTCGCTGTGTCCGGCGCGATCGGGACGGCTCGCCAGCCCAGAAAGGTTAGGCCTTCGTCGCGGACAATCTGCTCGATCGTTTGTTGGCAGCTGTCGCGGAGTGACTCGAGTCTCGGCAGGAAAAGGTTGCCAACACTGTACAACCCTGCCTCGGGCAACTCGAAACCCAGCTGGCGGGCGATCGTTCGAAAGAAAGTGTCGGGTATCGCGGTGAGGATGCCTGCACCATCGCCGGTGTTCTCCTCGAATCCACACCCACCTCGATGATCCATGCGGCTATTAACGTGATAGGCATCCGCGAGGATACCGTGACTGGCAACGCCTTTAATATTGGCGACGAACCCAACCCCGCAGGCATCGCGTTCTTGGGTCGGATCATACAAACCCACTGCGTCTGGGAAGCCAATTTTACCGTCGAGTCTGTTTACCATCTTGTTTATCACCAATTTGTTTGCCGGATCATCTAACAAAAACCATCAACGCCGCAGGCATTGCGATCTTGAGTGCTTTTTATCGATTTGCTCTGGTCGCGCGATGCGGCGTTAGCCTCGGGTGCCGAGGCCAAGGGGTGCACCATCGCTCGAGCCTGTAGCCGCGAGTCTCAGCATCACATCGTTTGCATTGGGTCTTATGAACTTAGGGCAAACGAGAACCAGGATAATGGTTGCTGTTGGTCTAAATACGTCTAATCACTTAACAGGTATCGTCGGATGGATCGCGAGGTATCGTCGTGTTGCTGCGCCCGCCATCCTGACGTCTTGTTTTCTACTTTCTTTCGTCTTACATACGTCGCGATGTTTCTCGCGGCGCTCTTTTTAATTCAGGCTTTTATCGACGCATTCAAGTCTTTAACGCCAGGCGTCTCGGCGCCATGGTGCTTAAAATGCTTTCTTAAGCCGATTGCTCAAACGTTGAGCGCGACAGCTAAAGTGCCAAAGCGGTGCCCACGCCGCTTAATGCTCGAAACGGCGATGTGGTTCGACAAATTTTTGCTCGCAACCGTGTCCCCACCCAAGGATCTATGACGATGACCCAGACGGGTCGCAAACGATAGCATTGGGGCGATTAAAGTCAACCCTGTGAGGATTTTCTCAAAGAAAGTATCGTTATAACATCCTGTTTTTAATCACCTATTCCGGTTTTTCGATAACAATGGAGATATCCTGAATCCTCACCGCGATCGCTCAAGGCATTTAGG
>JABGWC010000040.1 GCA_018645765.1 Gammaproteobacteria bacterium
CAATGAGTGCACCGCTAAAGACAACGGCGCCGCCAATAAGGAACCAGCGCTGTTCAACGTCTTGGCTGAGAGTTGCCCGCAGAGCTTTCAAAGCCTCAATTTCAGCGGCCTGCTCGCGCGTGCGCTGCTGTTCTGTTTCGAGGGCTGCGGCGAGGTTAATTGCATCAGTCGATAAGGCGGTGATGCGGGTGATGTCGTCATTGGCGACGCGCAGTTGCTCCTGGCTTGCTGTGGCCTCCGCTAAGGCATTGTCCCGGCGTGTATTGGCCTCGCTGAGGGCGGCGCTGGCCATATCTGCCTCTTGGGTCGCGGCCTCCAGCCTTGCGCTGAGTGTTTCCAGTTGGGTGCGGGCGATGGGTTGGTTCACAAGATATTGATCCTGAATGTAACCTTCCACCACGTTGCCATTGTCTTCTTCAAAACGAACCCAGCGGTAGCCATTGCGGGTCAATTCGCCAAGGCTCTCAAGCGGGGTGCCGCTTTTTAGGCCTTTTCGGATGAGTTCTGACGCGTCTTGGGGTTCAGCGCGGAGGGGCAGGTACAGGGTATCTCGAATGTAGAGGGTTTCTGCAAGGCTTGTGGTGCTAATGATTAGACAGATCAGGCCAACGAAGTGTTTCATGGCAAAACCTGCTTGTAGGGATGCACCTCAAGGGTTTCGAAGACACCCGTCACCGTGTAAGGATCCGCCTCAGCCCAGACTGTAGCGTCCTCTAACGAGGCGAATTCCGCGATAATGACGGAGCCGAGGAACCCTGCTTCGCCTGGGTTTTCGCTGTCGATCGCCGGCATGGGGCCGCCGATGACGAGTCGACCCTCGTCCAGCAGAGCCTGAACGCGATCGAGATGGGCGGGCCTTACTGATAAACGGTCTGCTAGGCTATTCGGTCGATCTTTACCGATAATAATGTAGAGCATGAGCTTTACTCCGCGGTGTCTTTTTTAGGATCGGTGAGCGCCCCGATTTGGTTCAGGTAGACGACCGTCATAATGATGTAAGCAAAGATTAAAACCGGTCCACCAATAAGCTTATATTTCATCCAGAAATCTAGGCTAAATTGATAGGCGATCACAAGGTTTAAGCTGCCCGCAATGAAAAATCCAAGGGCCCATCCATAACCTAACCGAAACCAAGCCGCTTTGGGGAGCTGTAGCTGTTGACCCAGAAAGCCGCGTAAAAGGGGTTTGCCAAACACCAGTTGACTGCCGGCCAGGATGGCAGCCAGCACCCAATTAAGGATGGTCGGTTTCCACAGAATAAACGTCTCATCTCGAAAGGCGATTGTGAGGCCACCCATAATCACAACGCTTGCGAGCAGGACCTTGGTCATCGTTTTTAAGGTCTTGGTTAGATAGTACTCAAAGCCGGCTTGGAGACACACCATGGCAATCAGCGCCTTGGTGCTGAAGAAAATATCATCGGTCATTACCCAGCAGACGAAAAATACGATGGGCGTTGCAAATTCTAAGATTTTTGTCATGAGATCGCTGAAGGTTGATTTTGCTGGATGATACCGCATTTCTGAAGGGTTGCCGAAAATTGTGTTTCTCAGTCGTTTAAAGAGGTTAAGAGTTGTGGTCGCAAGCGCTTTATGTCAGATTGAAGCCATGAGCCAGTTCTTCAATATTCATTCAGAAAATCCGCAGAATCGATTGGTTGTGCAGGTTGCAGACTGCCTGAAACAGGGCGGTGTGGTGATTTATCCGACCGATGCGTGCTATGCCATTGGGTGTAGTCTCGACAATAAGCGCGGCATGGATCGGATTCGGCGCATACGTCAGTTAAAGGAAGATCACGAGTTTACGTTGCTCTGCCGAGATTTATCAGATTTAGGCTTATATGCTCGGGTTCCCAACCCCGTCTATCGAGCTTTAAAGCAAGCGACCCCAGGCCCTTATACGTTTGTCTTGGAGGCCAGTAAGCTGGTTCCAAAACGATTGGTGCAGCCGAAGCGCAAAACCATTGGGCTCCGTGTGCCGGATCATCAAATTATACGCGCTATATTAGACGCTTTCGGGTCTCCCCTAGTGAGTACCACGTTGGCCATGCCCGGCGATGAATACCCGCTCAATGATCCGTTTGATATCAAGACGGTCTTGGAGCAAGAGGTTGAGATCATTGTTGATGGCGGGTATGGCGGTTTAGATCCTACAACGGTCGTGGACTTTACGGGGCCAACGCCTGAGATATTGCGTCGGGGTTGCGGCGACCCAACACTATTTGGCGTCTAAGCTGAGACTTTGCATAGCTTGCCGGTTATAATCTGGCGAGCGTCGAGAAAGGGGGAAGACATCATTTGATGTTGGCCTGTCTGTCCTGACATCACCAATTGCGATCAACGGGTTAAATAGGTAACTGCTTGAGTCTTAACGAATCTCAATCCAGAGTTTTGTCTGGTATGCGGCCAACGGGTCGCTTGCATCTTGGCCACTACCATGGCGTCTTGAAAAACTGGGTAAAACTACAGCTCGAGTACGAAAGTTTCTTTTTCGTGGCGGATTGGCATGCCCTGACCAGCCACTATGAAGAAACGCGTCTGATCGAAGAGAACACTTGGCAAATGGTGATTGATTGGCTCGCGGCGGGCGTTAATCCCAGCTCAACAACGTTGTTTATTCAATCCAGAGTCCCTGAGCATGCTGAGTTGCATTTGCTGTTGTCGATGATCACGCCGCTCAGTTGGGTTGAGCGGGTCCCAACCTTTAAAGATCAGGTGAGCAAGCAGCGGGATCGCGACCTGTCAACCTACGGCTTTTTAGGCTATCCGGTGTTGCAAAGCGCGGACATTTTGATCTACCGCGCTGGGCAAGTGCCGGTCGGAGCGGATCAGGTGCCGCATGTTGAAATGACCCGAGAACTGGCCCGCCGATTTAATCATCTGTTTGGCCGAGATGAGGGGTTTGAAAAGGCCGCTGAAGAAGCGGTCAAAAAGTTGGGCCGAAAGAATGGCAAGCTTTATCGTGAGCTTCGCCGCAGCTATGTCGAGCAAGGCAGTGAGGAATCGCTCGGCCGCGCACAATCATTGGTTGCCAGTCAGGGCAATTTGTCCTTGGGTGACCGCGACCGATTGCTGGGGTACGCCGAGGGGTCGGGAAAGATTATCTTGCCAGAGCCGAAAGCGCTGCTGACAGAAAATCCAGTGATGCCGGGCCTCGATGGGCAGAAGATGTCTAAAAGCTATAACAACACGATCTCTTTGCGGGAAGACCCCGACTCCGTTACCAAGAAGGTCAGAACCATGACCACCGACCCCGCGCGGGTTAAGCGGACCGATCCCGGTGATCCTAAGAAGTGCCCGGTATTTGATTTGCATAAAATTTACTCGAACCCGGCAACCCAGGCCTGGATCACTGAAGGTTGTATGTCCGCCGGTATTGGCTGCTTAGATTGCAAGGGGCCTTTAATTGAAGCGATTTTGCAAGAGCAACAACCCATGCGGGAACGCGCGCTGCAGTTTGAGGAAAGCCCTGATTTGGTTCGAAGCATTATTGCCGAAGGGTGTGAGAAGGCGCGGACCCAAGCTCGGGAGACGCTCGAAGAAGTTCGGGCCGCGATGGGCTTGGACTATAGGTCACTCTGATGGATGCGTCGGATCTGGCAGAAAACGATTCCGCAGCATCGCCGTTGCTGCCGGCCTTGCGTAAACAAAGTGAGTTGGCGCTGGTCGCGGGTGTGCCATACACGGCTTTGCCAGATGATCTGTACATTCCACCCGACGCCCTTGAAGTGTTCCTCGAGGCATTCGAAGGTCCCCTTGACCTTCTGTTGTATCTCATCAAGCGGCAGAATCTGGATATCTTAGATATTCGTGTCGCGGACATCACGCAACAGTACATGCAATACATTGATTTGATGACGGAGCTGCAGTTTGAGCTGGCTGCGGAATATCTGGTGATGGCCGCAATGCTCGCTGAAATTAAATCCCGGATGCTTTTGCCTCGACAGACATTGGG